>CAZNKW010000148.1:0-3671 GCA_964573655.1 uncultured Dehalococcoidia bacterium | reverse complement strand
AGACTCTTTCAAGGAAGCCGCTACTTTGCGCAAAAGGGTAATCAAGACACCCTGTTCCTCAGGTGTGAGGCACGCCATAACCCTTTGAATGCTTTGGGCAACGTGGGCCTCAATAGCTTGGTGCAATCGCCGGCCATCCTCTGTGAGGGTTACTCTAACTACCCGCCGGTCATCGGCGTCAGATAGCCTGTCAGCCAGTCCAGTGGCCACTAACGAATCCACCATTCGCGTTGCCGCGTAGAGTGGTACTGAAAGGGCCTGGCTCAATTCCCCCATGGTTAGGCCAGGCTTTCGATGAAGTATATTCCTCAGGCGGTGAAAGGCAACGTGTTTGGAAATCAGGAGAGATTTGTCTTTCGCCTGTGCACCTTCAAGTCGTCTTATCAGTGGAAGCACTTCATGGGGCGGAGGAGGGGCGACCTTGGCCAGTATCTCTCTTAGCTGCTCAATAACCTGAGATGCTTGTTCAGCGTAGGGTTGTTGACGATTGCCACCACTATTTGCATCAGGCAATATTTGCACAATGCAATTATGCCATAATGCCAATCCTTTGTCAACCAGAGCGTTAAAGAGGTCGTTTATTAATACCTGTAGGGACAGACCTGAAGGTCTGTCCAAGATTCGGACGGGGCTCTCGGAGGGGGGTGAGTGTCAGGTGGGGGCACCTGACACTCACGGGGAAATAGGTTTTCCCCCCGTTCGCCCTGAGCTTGTCGAAGGGAGCTTGTCGAAGGGCCGTTCATGGTTCGACAAGCTCACCACGAACGACGTCTGGCACCTAGGTGCCTGTCAGGTCCCTGACCTGACGGCGCTCTCGGAGGGGGGTGAGGTCAGGTGGGGGCACCTGACACTCACCTAGCGTTGAAAGAATGTAGGGACTCCGATTTAAAAGTCTAGGGAGGCGCTGAGGAAAACCCAAAAGACTTACAGCCCTAAATCGGGGGCAACATCTTTCATAGCCGCCAGCCCCAGGCTGAGGAATTCTTCCAGTCCAATTCCGATTCCCTGGCATGAAGCAATATTCTCTCTATTAGCTCCAGTAGCAAAGCGTTTTTCTTTAAAACGCTTCATAAGAGATTCAGTAGTCAGCCCGGCTAAACTTTTACCGGGGCGGACTAGGGCGGCAGCAGTGATCAGACCAGTCAGGGGATCAGCGCAGAAAAGGGCTTTGTCCAGAAGGGTATCGCAGGGGATGCCATGGGCTTCATTATGACATAATATGGCGTGGTACATCGCCTCTGAGGCCCCCAGTTCCCTCGCCAGGTCAGCCCCAAGCTTACTATGAGCCTGCGGCTCGCGCTCGGTCAGCTCTACATCAATGTCATGCATTAGACCCACCAGCCCCCACTCCTCTTCATTCTCCTTTAGCCTCCTGGCTAGTGCTTTCATAATAGCCTCAGTAGCCAGCATGTGTTTTATTAGATTGTCATTCTCCACATTGGCTTTAATTGAGGCTACGACATCTTCCCGGTTCATCTGCTCCCCCCTTCTGAAAGCCCTCTTAGTGCCCAGTCCAATCCATTATGCCACATCTTCGCCATTTGTTCTAGTGGAACATCGACCAGCCCCTCAATAACCAGCCTTTCGCCTCTCACCACTCCTAACTTTCCCCATCCTATTCCCTCCCGGGCAGCCCTCTCCGCCAACTCTATAGCTCTTGTCGGGGCGACCGAGACTATAATCCTCGATGGAAGCTCACCAAAGAGAGCGGCATCTCTTCTCCCCTGGATTTCCCAGCCTCCTCTAAAACCGACATCCCCAGCCAGACAACACTCAGCTAAAGCAACCGCCAGCCCACCGTCAGAGCAGTCATGGGCCGATTTAATAATGCCCTCCTTTATTAAGGAGAGGCAGCAGCGCTGCACTCTTTTCTCCAGGTCCAGGTCGATAAAGGGTCTCCCGGCTATTAACTCATGTATTACTTCAAGGTATTCACTCCCGGCAAGACCTCCCTCATCTTGGCTTCCCAGCAAGAACACCACATCGCCCTCATCCTTAAAGCCACTGGTGCAATGCCTGTCTACATCCTCAATCAGCCCTACCATTCCTACTACAGGGGTGGGATAGATGGCTTTGCCTTTCGTTTCATTGTAGAGGCTGACATTGCCACTGATGACGGGGATATTGAGTAGGCGGCAGGCTCTAGCCATTCCCTTAATACACTCTTTAAGCTGGTAATAGACATCAGTTTTCTCTGGATTGCCCAGGTTAAGGCAGTCGGTGATGGCTAAAGGCTCTGCCCCAGTGCAGACCAGGTTACGGGCAGCCTCAGCCACGGCCATGGCTCCCCCGCTATAAGGGTCAAGATAGCAATATCGTCCATTTCCGTCAGTGGTCAATGAAATAGCCTTTTTAGTGTCTTTGATGCGCAGCACCGCAGCATCATCGCCAGGAGGGACTACGGTATTGGTCTGCACCTGATGGTCATACTGGCGGTAGACCCAGTGCTTGCTGGCGATGTTAGGACAAGCGAGCAGCTTCAAAAGAGTGGGCTGGCATTCGCTTGGAGAAAGGTCAGGAATAGGGCTTAAGTCGAAGCTCTGAAGTAGCCTCAACCATATTGGTTTTCGGCAAGAGAGGCGGTAAAGGGGAGGCTCAGTCAGTAATTTTACGGGAACCTCAGCTACTACTTTCTCCCCCTCTTTAATCCGTGCTAGGCCATCCCCAGTGACATAGCCGATAATGTCAGAAGGCAACTCCCACCGCTCAAAAAGTGCCTTCACCTTATCCTGATAGCCTTTTCTGACGATAACCAGCATTCGCTCCTGGGACTCAGAGAGCATAACCTCATAAGCGGTCATCCCCTGCTCACGGCGGGGGACTTTGCTTATGTCAATCTCCACCCCACTCCCTCCCCTAGCGGCGGACTCCACAGTGGCGCTGGTTAGGCCGGCTGCTCCCAAATCCTGCATCCCCACAATCCAGTCGGTTTCCGCCAGCTCCAGGCAAGCCTCAATGAGCAACTTCTCCAGGAAGGGGTTGCCCACCTGGACCGTGGAGCGCAGCTCTCGTTCCTGCTCAAAGGTTCGCGAGGCCAAGCCAGAGGCACCATGAATCCCGTCTCTCCCGGTATCTGCTCCCACTAACATCAACACATTGCCCACGCCGCCAGCTCTGGCTTTAACCAGCTTCTCACTCTTGGCCATGCCGACACACATGGCATTAATCAGGGGGTTATCGGAATAGAAAGGGGAGAAAAAGACTTCACCACCGACGTCAGGGATGCCTAAGCAATTACCATAAGAGGCAATACCACCTACTACGCCGTTAAAAAGATAACGATTGTGGCGTTCCTCCAGAGGCCCAAACCTCAAGGAGTTAAGCAAGGCAATAGGGCGTGCCCCCATGGTGAAGATATCTCTGACAATCCCCCCCACCCCAGTGGCCGCCCCCTGGAAAGGTTCGATAGCCGAGGGGTGATTATGAGACTCCATCTTCATCACAATGGATAGCCCATCACCGATATCCACTGCCCCGGCGTTCTCTTCGCCTACCTTGGTCAACACCCTTTTGCCCTTGGCAGGGAAGAGCTTTAGCAGCGGTTTAGAGTGCTTGTAGCCGCAGTGCTCACTCCACAATGCGCCAAACATCCCCAGCTCTACCTCATTAGGTTCCCTCCCCAGCCTCTGGACTATCAGCTCATACTCTTTTTGATTGAGGGCGATTTCATC
>CAZNKW010000147.1:0-3686 GCA_964573655.1 uncultured Dehalococcoidia bacterium | reverse complement strand
GAAGCAGTTGGCCTAGCAGGCTTATGAAATCGCCTCCTCCTCATATAACCCGAAGAGCTTCTGATACAGCCTGACGTTTTTGTGCTTTGTTACCCGCCCAAATGTGGTTTCCGTCACCATCGAGGTTATGCTCTTGCTCCATTCCCAATCCTCTCCTGCATCTATGTCAACCTCACCCATTACCCAATCGCTCTCTCCTGGTTCTAGGTCAACACTCTCGCTGTCTTCCAGGCGCCTATACTCGGTTTCAAAGGTGAAATCAACGATGAATGTCGCCGGCGCTGTATGAAGATTCTCTATAGTGACAAAGGCTTGTGCGACCAAGCCTCCTGTGATGTCGACCCTCTCTCGTGCACTCTCCTTTGTTACTTCGTACAGTATGTCCTTCTCAACTTGATGTTCAATCTGCCCATATGAATTGTAAGGGACACTCACTGGCACAAGGAACAAAACCAGTGCTGCTATGGCTAGAACCAACACAGCAACACACCCAACAGGTACGAACCAGGGTCTCGTTCCAGGATGATCCTCCGAGTTTTTCATGTTCATAGGCCCCCCAGCTTCGACCATCAAGGGCTTCATGGTCCTACAGTGAAGATACCACATCACTTGGTAGTCAATCAACTCCCTTCTCATTAGAGCTTCATTGCATCAGCGAAAGACCATTAACCACTAGGGCCGACACTCCTTGTCGGCCCTAGTGTCACCCCCTTCTGGCTAGAAGAGGTGAGTAGATGAAAAGCCTATTTTATTAGTCGTTGCGTTGTCCAAAATCCCTCACTAATCTTGAATCTGCATCCAAGGTGAGTGTGGTATAATTGTCGGAAATACCAGCTTATGCTATGTGACAAAAAATAAAGAGGAGGTACACCAAATTGAAAAGGAGTGACCTATTGATACTCATCGCTATCTGGGAATTCATAACCGCGCTGTTCGCCTTTATCGCTGTAGCCGCTATAGCCGGGTTCGCTTTTCCTGACGCCGTCTCCAATGGAGACGGTGCTGACGCAGGTGCCCTCTTTTTCTTCAGTGTGCTGACTGTATTGCTTCTCGCCTTTGGTGGTTTAGCAGTGGCAGCCGGTATCGGGTTGATTATGGGGAAGGAGTGGGGAAGAATTTTGGCTATTATTCACGCTGCCCTGAGCTTGATTCGGATACCCTTCGGTACCATAATCGGTGTCCTGACGCTAATTTACCTGTTGAGAACCGAGACAAGGCAGTACTTTCAAACTGCCCACCAGTAGCTGTTAAACCAGACTATGGATAGTGGGAGTGGTATGTCAATGGTTTTGATAGCCCAGTTAGGCAGATTTGAAGGGTGAGACACAGAAAAATTCGCCTGGGCAGCTAGGCGCTCTTAATCCCACTTTATGGCGTAAGGAGATGTTCAAATGACAACAAAAGCAAAAATAGCGTATAAGGGGAAGGGTGGAGATATCTTCCTTTGGTGTATAGTGACAGGGCTTCTCTCCATAGTAACCCTCGGAGTCTATTTGCCCTTCGCTGCAAATAGGCTATGGAAATACCTCTGGGAACACATTGAGATTAACATAGTTGAACAAAAGGTCTCGCCAGCAGAGGAACCACCGGAAATCGAGACAACATGGGGTAAGAAAACATAAATCTTAGAAACCCTTATACCCCTCGTATAGTGCTCCACCAATCCTGAACCCGCATCAAAGCTGAGTGTGATATAAGCCACTGCCCCGAGGTATTGACAGGGTGCAGGCAAGGCTGTATGGTTATTTTGTCCGCGTATTTGCCTCATAATTCATGTCTGGGGAGGTGATGCCTATGGTAAGAAAAGGCTGGCTTCTTTGCTTGTGGGCAGCGTAGAGGTCGGCTCGTTCTTCACCAGCCCTAAGATTCAGAAAAAGGAGGAGAAAAGCCATGAAATTCTTAGTTATCAGCCAGAACAAGGATGCCTATTACATGCTTCCCCCGGAGAGACGAATGGAAATTATGCAGGCAAGCGTTGCCTTCATCGAGAGGTACCGCAAGGCAGGCAAATGCAAGGAGATTTACGACACTGCTGACCTTAAAGGGAGTGTGAGCATCTGGGAAGTGGCGTCCTCTGAGGAATCAGCTCGGCTTATGGTTGGGAATCCTATGCTCGCCTTCCAGGACATTGATATTCAACCTCTTATAGAAATGGATGTTGCCATGAAGGCAGTGACGGCATACCTCCAGAAGTTAGCCAAGAAGCCGGCTAAAAAGTAGGCCATTTTGGCTTGAAAAGGCAGCTAGAGAGACTTGATAGGATAAGGGGGCGAGGGCACTCGGTAGTGATTTCGCCCCCTTGCCGCTTGTGTTGGTCAGCTCTAAGTCCAAACTCACAAATCCCTCTATGCCATCCGCCTGTGAACTCTAAGGCTATCATCAAATTTCATGCTCTTCTAGTGCAACCCTGAATCTGCAGCCAAGCTGAGTGTGGTATAATCTCGGAGAAGATCCCCTTGAGCGAGTCCAGTCAGGCGGATTTGGAGGGGAAAGTCAGAAAAGCATGGTAAGGAGGAAAAATTGAAAGAGCTAAAAGACTATAGCGGCCCCTACATCCCAAACCTCAAGTATGAGAACTTCTCCAAAAAGGTGCTGGTGAAGTTATTGATGGCCTACTCTAGAGAGCTCAACGTGCTTCCTGCCTACTGGGCATCAGAGGTTCGCCAGAGATTCGGAGAGGATGCAGTAAAACAGTGCCTGTTGTCCACCTGGACGAGAGTGGGGAAGTATGAAACAGGATGGGCCATGGAGGCGGCTAACATCAAAGGGAACGATGTAGAGGCCTATGTCAAAACTACCCAGTTGATGGGCACGTTTGCCCAGGGTTACTACAAGTATGAATTTGACCTGAAGAACAAGAACCACGCTATACTCACCGTCTATTACTGTCCCGCATTCAACGCCATGGAGAAAGCGGGCGACATGGCTTGGCTGAACTGGGTCTGCACTGAGCTGGAGCACGAGGCAATGAAAGCCTACGTCATACCGGTCAACCCGGCAATACAGGTGAAGCGCCTCAGGGCAGGCCCCCGCACAAGCCAGGAAGAGGTCCACTGCCAATGGGAGTTCAAAATCGCATAGAAATTCTAAAGGAGTGTACGAGATATCTTCGCAAAAGTGAGAAATAGCCCCGCCGGGGGGATTTGGAGAAGTTAACCATAGCTAAAGATAGATGCAGTAGTAGGCCAATTTGGCTATGGAGTGGGCACAGAGGCGGGAGACCCTTATTGTGGGAACAGGAAACAACACCCTTGCCATGTTAACTAGGCTATCGTAAGGGGAGCCAACCACACTCGGCACCAACGTGTTGCCACAGGTTCCACACAACTACCCACAGGATAAGGACGTTTAGGCGAAGCAACCACCTCACCTTTCCTGCAAACACCATGAGGGCTACCACTGGTATTGCACAGAGTGCTCTGACTAGGATGTTGCCGCCAAATGAGTCAGCCAAGGGATTGATTTCTGTTGCGCCCATCGCCAAGTTGAGCTGTGTGAGGTATGCATCAGCAACGTTGAAAGTAAGAAAAGCGATGGACATTAGCACACTGTGAGTATCGATACGAGCTGCTAAGCGGTGAACTGTCATTTGTCGGCTATCGGAAGTATAACCGTTTCTTCACACGATGGCAAATCCCTGAATCTGCATCCGAGCTGAGTGTGGTATCCTGAACCGTCTTCTGGTA
>CAZNKW010000146.1:2003-3711 GCA_964573655.1 uncultured Dehalococcoidia bacterium | reverse complement strand
ATCCTGTTCATCATAAAAACCACCCTGATGTCCCGATTTGTGTCAAATTACGCCTTGGCGCTATCGACAAGACTAATGCGCCTTACTGGCAGCAAGTACCACCTCTCCTGTTTCTACTACAACCTTCATTGGTTGCCTGCAATTAGGGCAAAGGATATCATCCCTGTAGTTCGCCTTTGGGGAGCTAGCAGAGGCGGGTTTCCCGCTTCTCAGGACCATACCCCTCTCTGGTGGCTCCTGGTGGACAGGCTTATGCTCTGCGAACTTATGCTCAACAAACTTACCCACCGTGTCAAAGCTAATTCCGCAGGAAAAACATCTGCAGGGCATCTATCGCTCCTCTATTGTGGCGAAAATTGTTTCAGTCTCCCAGTTCCCTCTCGGCTATGAAGGATTCTCTTGACCACATGATATAACTCGTACCACCCATCCTGTAAGGACAAATGGGGTCTATTTTGATGAGCCTAAGGGGTCATGCGGGACTGGAGGGCTGCCTACAGGCTTAAAAGAGGTGGAGTCAAACAAAGGCAAACGAGATTATTTAGCAACTTAAGCTGTCATTGCGAGCGGAGCGAAGCAATCTCGCGGCTATCCTTGAGATTGCGGAGCTTGTTCCGAGCGTAAGCGAGGAATCTCGCTCCGAGTTTGCTTCGGCTACGCCTCGCAACCGCTGGTGCTCCTCGCAATGACACTAAACGCCTTGGGCAGCCCTGCCCATAGGCCTGCTACAAGGGAGTCGTTTTTTGTAGCTGAGGTTGCTTTGCCAAGGGTTAAAAGCGAGGGAGGGAGATGGGAGGTTATGCCTCCAACCTTCCTCCTCGAAGGGGGTGATGAAAGGAAATGAGCCAATTCTGACGTAGCCTATGTTTGCCTACAGGCGCTCGGCTACCCTCAATTTAGCACTGTGACTGCGGGGATTAGCCTCCCTTTCCTCTGGTGAAGGTGTAATAGCCTTTCGGTAGATGAGCTTCAGAGTGGGAACATGCCCACAGGTGCAAACTGGTATATCTGGAGGACAGAGGCAGCCCTTTGATTCCCGGCGCATGAATTCCTTCACCAGGCGATCCTCCAAAGAGTGGTAGCTGATGACTGCTAACCTGCCTCCGGAACCAAGAAGACTGATGGTTTGTTTCAAGGCTTCCGCTAGGTTGGTGAGCTCTTGATTAACGGCGATACGCAGTGCTTGAAAAGTCCTGGTAGCCGGGTGGATCTTACCACCCACTCCTAAGGCTTGCTTTATTATATTGACCAACTGAAGGGTGGTGCTAACAGGGCGATGGCTTACCACCTTTCTGGCTATAAGGCGACTGCGGCGCTCCTCACCGTATTTCCTAAGAAGAGAAGCAAGCTCAGCCTCAGAAGAGTTGTTGACAATATCGGCGGCAGTGATGGGTTGTGCCGGGTTGAAGCGCATATCTAAAGGGGCATCAAACTGGAAGCTAAACCCTCGACACGGGTCCTCCAACTGAAAGGAGGACATGCCTAAATCAAAGAGGATGCCATCCACTGGATGGAAATCGTATCTTTGGCAGATATCCTCTAAGTATCTGAAGTTCTCATTAGCTAGAAACACGGTTCTACCCAAAGGTCTGAGCCTTTCCCGGGCTATCTCAATAGATTTAGGATCGAGCTCTATGCCCAGCAGTTGCCCTTCCGGTGAGCTTTTCTCCAGAATAGCCATAGCATGCCCGGCTGTCCCCAGAGTGCA
>CAZNKW010000146.1:0-1903 GCA_964573655.1 uncultured Dehalococcoidia bacterium | reverse complement strand
CGGGTGGAAGGTAACAAAGTAGCCAGCTTTTCTGACATCTTCTGCCATTCCGACAAAGGGTAAACGTTGATACATCTCTCCAAACCCTGGCTCATGACCATCCCTCGCCTGAGTTCCTCCCTGAACTTAGGTGGGAAGGGCACCCTGCCCTTCTGGTCAATTTTATATTCGTATTCACCCGTGAACATCTTTCACTTCGAAATGGCAGCTATAAGTTTCCTCATAGCCTAGCGGTCTATTCGTTCTAACTGAAATTCGAAGAACTTGCTGGCAGAAGAGCGAGCAGTTTGAGGATTATTGTCGAAGGAGACTTCATATTTAACAGCTAGTCCATGGACCTCGGTGCGGACCACTATTCCGGTGCAGCCATGAAACGGAGAATGGGATGGCTCCTTCACCTTGACCCTGTCACCTGTCCTATAACCTGGCATGGTAAACCTCCTTCTTGCTTTGATGTTGTCTAGATTTTGGCCTATTTTTGATTTTGTATTGAATTATCTTTGATGATCCTTGACAAATTGGCCGACTGTATCTTTAAGCAGACTGGCTCAGAAGCTTGACATTTTGCATCTTCATAAGGGCCCAGATGATCAGCGAAGAAATTCAGACTCTGCTTATTTCCCCTTCAAAAGCCACCAGACGCAGGCCAGCATCACCCCCAACACAGTGGTCAGAGGCTCCGGTAGCACTATTAAAGCGATAACCAGAGACGCTGCTAGATTGCGTTTTTTTGTTCCGTTCTGGACTACAGACTGAAACCGGCCTAATTGTATACTCATGACCTTCCTCCATGAATAGGGGAGCCTCTTCTATACCAAAACAGGGCTGGAAGTTTCTCAGATGTGTTTCCTCTCCTCTTGTCAAACTACTCCTACCCCGCAGACTAATAGCTTCTGAAATTCTTTTGGAGTTTCCCCTTCTAACACCTCGATATAACCACTTCTAACCAGGTCCTCTAAATCGACTTTTATATCCGTCGACCAAGGAGGCACACCTTCAAAGTGTTTTATTTGTTGGGTAATCTCCCAAAAGCCCAGCGGTTTATCAGCACGAGACAAAATGGTGAGTATAGCATGCTTTGTGTGTGCTGCCGTAGGCAGACCAAACTCTTTTTCATCCCAATTTTGTAGCTTGGTTTCACCTTTATCGGTAATACGCTTTAAGTTTGCTATAGCCCTCGGATGCTGTCTCATGCTGCCTCTCCCATGGCCTCACTTAATGCCATCTCTACCACGCATTCATCCCCTGGCACAGAGTGACCTGAAGTTGCCCCCTATATGCTGAGAGGCTGAGAACCCACTGCCGCTTCTCAGGGTCGGCAGTAAGGCAATAGAAGGGTAGTCCTTGCCGGGTATGCTTCTCGATGAGCATGGCCTTGACGAAGGATTCTAGAGCCTCCTCTATGTCTGCCCTTCTATTGCAATGCAAGGCATGGGCTATGATTCCTGAGGTAAACTTGGCATAAGGATACTTGTTCCAAAAGAATAGTAAATCAAGTTTCAGCCCTGTATTGCCATACTCGTTTACAAATTGGGTCATCTCGTTTCTTTCTTTTGTCTCTATTTCCATTGTGCCTACCCCCTGAGTTATTCCATAAATCTGCTTCTCGGTGACTTTTGGGAAAAGTCACCACAACGCACCACTTTACTCCACAATTTCCCATTTGTCAAGTCCTTAAATTCCCTTTTACTGCCAAGTATGCCTTCTAGCACCTCTCTTTCTCATAGCTTTTTTCGCACTGGGGCTCACGATTTCGCCTTCAGCCCTATTGGGGATTGACATAAACTCAATGTGAAAAGGGCAGTGTTCAGTTCTCGAACATACCCTACGAACCTCCTCCCCTTGCGGGAGGAGATTAAGAGGAGGGGGAGATTCACCCTCACCCTGCCCTCTCCCGTCGAGG
>CAZNKW010000145.1:0-3728 GCA_964573655.1 uncultured Dehalococcoidia bacterium | reverse complement strand
TCCGAGACTACTTCTTGAGTTTTCAGTCCAGCCCCGGTGATGAAAGCCACTGTTAACTCATTACGCTTGATCACCCCTGATTTTACCATCTTTTGCAGCCCAGCTATAACTACACCGCCGGCCGTTTCGGCAAAAATCCCCTCCGTCTGAGCTAACAGTTTCATGCCATTGACCAGCTCCTCATCAGTGACCGCCCAGGCTGTTCCCCCTGATTCCCTGGCAGTTTTTAATGCATAGTAGCCATCGGCAGGATTCCCAATAGCTATGGACTTGGCAATAGTGTTCGGTTCTACAGGGTGCACGTGAAGTGTACCAGCTTTAAAGGCGTTGACGATTGGTGAACAACCAGCAGCTTGCACCAGATGCATATGGGTATTGACAGGTTCGATTAAGCCTAGCATAGATAACTCATTTAATCCCTTCCATATCCTGGTAAATAATAACCCGGAGGCGGCTGGAGCCACGACACAGTCAGGGGCATGCCAGCCTAACTGCTCCGCTACTTCATATCCTAGAGTCTTGCTCCCCTCTGCATAGTAGGGACGAAGATTTATGTTAATAAAGCCCCAGTGATAAGTATCAACCAGCTTACTACAGAGGCGATTGACCTGGTCGTAGCTTCCTTGAACAGCTACCAGTGTTGGCTTGTAGATTGAGGTACCGATGATTTTACTCCGCTCTATATCGGTGGGGATAAAGACATAAGACTTCAGACGTGCTTTGGCAGCGTGGGCGGCTACGCTGGAGGCCAGGTTGCCCGTGGAAGCACAGGCAACAGTGGTAAAGCCAAATTCGCGTGCCTTGGTGATGGCTACGGCAACTACCCGGTCTTTAAAGGAATATGTCGGATTGAGGCAATCGTTTTTGATATAGAGTTGCTCCAGTCCTATTTCCTGGCCTAGGTTATCAGCTTTCACCAGCGGGGTGAAGCCAGTGCCAATATCTATTACTTCGCCGTCTACTGGCAGCAAGTCCTGGTAGCGCCACATCGTAGATGGGCCGCTATCTATCTTCCCTCGAGTTACACACCTCGATATGGACTTGTAGTCGTAGGTTACCTCTAGCGGCCCAAAGCAGAAATCACACAAATTAATGGGCTGCAGTGGGTATTCCCCGCCGCACTTCCGACAACGCAAACTTATGGCATAGGACAATTTCTAGCCCCCTTCAAGCACCTGGCAGCATAGCGACGCTTGATCGCCTTATCTCCCTTCCCCGGTTTGAACGCTCTCATCCTGTTCCAAACTCCCCCTCTCCTTTCATCAAAGGGATCGGACGGAAAGTCTCTCTGTGCACCACACTTGCGACAAATACCATGAACTAGCCACCTGCGCGGTGCAGCCAGCTCCCAGTGGTGAATACAACTCTCTTTGTCTGGTGTTGAACTAGCTGGTAACCTTTTGATGTGCCTTACCTTCCATAGTGTCACGCTTTTCCAGGGCAGTATAGAACGCCTTCCAGAAGGGATCGGTGATGGGATGCACCAGTCTCTTCTCTTTATTTCCTTCTACCAGATTCATTCCATATTTGGGCCCTATCAATTCGCCGACTACCGAGGATTTGATCCCTTTCTGGGACAATGCTGTCACCACTTCTTGAGCCTTGTGCTCGCGGCAAGCGATAATCAACGTCCCCTCACTGATAGAGGCGTAGGGGTCTATGCCAAAATAGCGGCAGATTTCTGGTACACAATCCTCAACTACAATTTGTTCCAGCTCTACTCTTATTCCCAAATCCGCAGCCTGGCAAAGCTCATATAGAGCGCCCCATATCCCACACTCGGTAGCATCGTGCATAGCCGTGACGCCTTCTTCCCTTATCCCCACACTTACCGCCGTCATGGCATCCTCCACCACCGACATTTTATAAAAGATATCTTTCGCTTTTTGGCTAAAGCTAGCTCCAAACTCTCTTCCTATAAGATTGGGGAACATGGTGGCCATAATCCCTGTCGCCTCAATAGCTGGTCCTTTAGTAATAATCACCTTATCTCCAGCCTTGGCCATTTTGGGAGTGACATATTCGTTCTTTTCTCCGACACAGATTACCGTCGCTCCACCAACCATGGGATAATGGCAGTTTTCATACCTGGCAGTATGACCACAAGCAATAGACAGGCCTAGTTTTTGGCACTCCTTATGGATGGTGTTCCACACTATCTCTAGCTGCTCCTTGGTCATCTCCATAGGGAGATTTAGGTCAATGGAGAGAAAGGCAGGTTTCAGACCAGAAGTCACCGCATCGGAGGTCAGGATATGAACAGCAAACCAGGCTGCCCTTTCCCAGCCATACTCAGGGACAATAAACACCGGATCAGTGGTAAGCGCTACTACTTTGTCTCCAATTTCCACTATGCCCACATCTACACCATGCTGTGGTCCTACTATTATGTTCCCCCTATTAGCGCCTAAGCGTGGAAATATCAGCTCATTGAAAATCTCGGGTGAGACCTTGCCAATTTCAGGTAGCTCGTTCATTTGTTTGCCTTTCCCCTTCCCTCCCCGGATTTCGAGAGATAATCATCAATAGCAGACCTAAGCGCCTCCTCAGCTAAAACAGAGCAATGCATTTTAATGGGTGGCAAGCCATCTAAGGCTTCAGCCACGGCACGATTGGAGATCTCCAAAGCCTCTTCAATAGTCTTCCCCTTTACCATTTCGGTGACCATAGAGCTAGTAGCAATGGCTGCACCACAGCCAAAGGTCTTAAACTTAGCCTCAACAATGGTGTGCCCCTTTACCCTGATATAAAGTTCCATAATGTCTCCACACACCGGATTACCCACGTGACCAATGCCATCAGGGTCCTCCATTTCCCCCACATTCCTCGGGTTGCAGAAATGGTCCATCACCTTCTGACTATATTGTGACCGATATTCAGCCATTCCTTCACGCCCCTCCAATTCTGGAGTCGTTTTTCCTAGCCCATAATCTCCTCATTGCCAGAAGGTAAAATAGCAGCCCAATGACCACAACCCCGACAACTATCCACCACCAGGGGAAGGATGATGAGGTCAACTCGGTGAAATGAGCTGTTACCTCCTTTTCTGAGTCCATAGTTATAATAATCGGGTTCTCCGAGCCAGAGAGAGCACCATTCCAGTGGTCAAACTCATACCCTTCACCGGCAGTAGCAGTCAGGGTGACCTCTGTCCCCACAACATACCCTCCAGCAGGCGGAGAGGGCTCCAGAGTGACCGTACCTATATCAGTCGGGCTAACACCAACCGACAGGGTATAGGTGATCTGGCTGAAGTGAGCTGTTACCTCCTTATCCGAGTCTATAGCTATACTAGTCGGGTTCTCCGAGCCAGAGAGGACACCACTCCAGTGGTCAAACTCATACCCTTCACTGGCAACAGCAGTCAGGGCGACCTCTGTGCCCACAGCGTATCCCTCAGCAGGTGGAGAGGGCTCCAGGGTGACCATGCCACTATCAGTCGGGCTAACACCAACCGTCAGGGTATAGGTAATCTGGCTGAAGTTAGCCGTTACCTCCTTAGCACAGTCCACGAGTATAGTAGCTGGGTTCGCCGAACCGGAGAGGGCGCCACTCCAGTAGTCAAATTCGTATCCCTCAGCAGCGATAGCAGTCAGAGTAACCGTCGTCACCTGAGGATATCCCCCAGGAGGTTGAGGAGGCTCCAGAGTGACCGTGCCACCATCAGTCGGGCTGACTATGACCGTCAGCACATATTTAACTCATTGAGCCTCGGCTGGGCTTGCCAT
>CAZNKW010000144.1:0-3747 GCA_964573655.1 uncultured Dehalococcoidia bacterium | reverse complement strand
TGATGTAGCCCATCTCCGATTGCCAGAGGCCGGTGAAGCCATATTCATCGAGTCTCTGCTTCAGGCGCATCATGCTGATAATGGTTTGTGGTTTGAAGGTAGGGGAGGCTTTGATAGCATTGCCCCCCTTAGCCATGTATAACGTTAGTAGTATTAGCTCGATAATAGCAGAGAGCTCGTTCTTGCCACCCTGGCGAGCAATCTCGACAGAAAAGGTAAGCCCTTTATGGCTCTGAACGCTGTCCAGGATGGCCATAGCTACCTCCTGCTGATAAGGTCGCAACTTAATCATTTCAAAATTGAAAAATCAAAGATGAAAGTGCAAGAATCTTTGAACTTTGAATCTTTATGGTAGGAACTTGATCCCCAGGGGTAAAGCTACGTCTTTGAGGACGGTGGTAATAGCTTTCCTCAGGTTTTTCTTCTCTTCTGCGGTGATGTTGTACCTGGTGCGGATGAGGCGGGCTAAAGTGTTGGCTGCCCGCATCTGGAGGTCAACTCGCTCTGGGTATTGTTCCAAGAGCTGGCGAAGCTTAAGCCTGAGGATAGCGATCTCATTGTTCAGCCCCTCGATAGTGGCTGCCTCCTCCAGTTCCATCCTTTCCGCTTCGTCCAGGGCTTTAGCGTAGAAGTCATACTTAGCAGCGCTTTGATCTTGCTTTGGAGGGCTTCTTTTTGGCATTGCTTGTCGTCTGAGCCGTGTTTTGTTTCGCCTTGACCATACCGATAACCAAGGCGTGGGCAGCCACATCCCACCTCTGGTTTTCGATAGCCACCTTGAGCAGTTTCATAAAAACCTCTCACTTCATAGTAGCACAAATGTTCTACCACGTCAACTTCAAATTGACGAGACTGCTCAGCAGAGGAGACCCTGGTGGCCTCCCGTAGCGGGAGGGGACAAGCCCCTCCAATAATGCTTTACCTATCGGAGAGCTTGTCTGAAAACCCCAGCCTCAATTTCGTGCCAAAAGCTTCTCTTTAGTAGGGCAGAGGCACAGAGACCCCAGCCTTCAGGCTGGGGAGCTTCACTAGCTCTAGCCTCCAAAGGTGACCTTTAGGTCGCTTGTCTTAACGGCGGTGTAAACACCGCCGTTGGAGGCAATGGTGATGCTCTCCGCCCTAAAGGGCGGAGTCTCTAATACGGGCTGAGCTATAAACATATCAGAGTCTCCTCCCTCCACAAGCAGTAGGACTTTTCGGACAAGCCCCTCCCCTACACCAACTACATCGGCCCTCCTTTTGGCGCATAATGATCCCCGACAAAGGGAACTTTTTCACCATGAATTTCGTCATAGTAAGTAAAAGGGGCAAAATCTCGGAATTCGACGGAGGTGTAACGAAAATGAAGAGCAAAATTATTATGGCCACTATTTGCCTGATGTTAATTGGGGTGGCGCTGACAGCCCTGCAATGCTCCCCCGGTAAATCTGAGACTCCAGTGCAGAATCTGCAGAATCAATTAAGGAAATTCTCCTCTTATGAAGAGCTGGAAGCCTTTGTGAAGAGAAACGCAGAAGTCTATCCTTTTTATCCCTACGCTAAAGGATCGTGGAGGGATGTCGTAACAATGGGAGCTGAGGACTCTTTCGTCGCGGCACTAGTTACCAGTGCTGCAACTGAACTGGATTACTCTACAACAAATATTCAAGTCGAAGGGGTGGACGAGGCCGATATTGTCAAGACCGATGGAGAGTACCTTTACCTCGTTTCAGGGAACAAGGTTATTATCGTGAAGGCATATCCCCCTGAAGAGGCTCAGGTCCTCTCCGAAATAGAGCTGGACCAGAGGCCAGAAGGATTGTTCATCAACGGGGATAGACTGGTGGTACTACATCAAAACTGGCCAGAACCGGTGGTGCGATATGAAGGCGAAAGCGGACTGCTTATGCCAGAGCCGGATGAATGGACAGTACCCCAGACCTACATCAAAATATACGATGTCTCAGATAGGGAAAGCCCTGTCCTGAAGAGGGAGGTTTCTGTTGACGGGCAATATTTTGGCTCGCGGATGATAGGTGATTACCTTTACGTCGTGGTAAATGACTGGGTCTATCAGGTCAACGATGAAATTAAGCTTCCAGAGATTTGTTTTGACGACGGGACTAGGGAAATACCAGCCACGGATATCTACTATCCCGATATCTCCGACTCCTCTTATGCCTTCACCACCATTGTAGCCATAAACACCCAGAGGGACGACCAGGAGCCAGCCTACGAAACCATCCTGCTGGGAGCCACCAGCAGCATGTATGTCTCCCTGAATAACATTTATGTCACCTTCACAGAGTGGAGGGCAATAACCTTGTCATCAATAGCCTTGCCAGAGGGGATGGCAACTACCAACGATTTTGAAAAGACCACTATCCACAGGATTCACATAGAAAACGGTGAGATAGAGTATAATGCCGACGGTGAAGTCCCGGGCAGGGTGTTAAATCAGTTCTCCATGGACGAGTATCAGGGCTACTTCAGGATAGCCACCACGGCCGGCAATACTTGGGAAGCCGCCTCTCAGAATAACCTGTACATTCTGGATGGGAACCTGGAAATCATAGCCTCCCTGGAAGGTCTGGCCCCAGGGGAACAAATTTATTCAGCCAGGTTTATGGGCGAAAGATGCTATCTGGTGACCTTCCAGCAGATTGACCCCCTCTTTGTGATAGATTTGGAGGACCCCTACGAGCCTAAGGTCCTGGGACAGTTGAAGATAACGGGCTATTCGGATTACCTGCACCCCTACGATGAAACCCACGTCCTAGGCATAGGCAAGGAGACTGTAGCGGCAGAGGAGGGAGACTTCGCTTGGTATCAGGGGGTGAAGATATCGCTTTTTGACGTCAGCGACGTGGCTAATCCAGTGGAGATCGCCAAGTATGAAATAGGCGACCGGGGAACAGATTCACCGGTTCTGAGTGACCACAAAGCACTTCTGTTTGATAAGGAGAAGAACCTTCTGGTGATACCCGTTTTAGTGGCGGAGATAGATGAGAGGCAATATCCTTACGGGGTCACCCCCGATGCCTATGGTGAATACGTCTGGCAAGGCGCCTACGTATTCAATATATCCTTGGAGGAAGGGCTGCAACTCAAAGGTACCATCACTCACTGTGAGAACTTCTCTGAGCTATGGCAGAAGGATTACTATTACTACGATTTTTCCGCCTGCTCCATCCAGAGGTCCCTTTACATAGAGAATGTTCTCTACACTATCTCTGAGGCCAAGGTAAAGATGAACAGTCTGGAGAACCTGGCTGAGATCAATGAGGTAGAGCTTTCTTAATAAACCCCACTCCGCGGGCGGGGTATTCACCCCGCCCTGGGCCAAGAGGAGGCTACACCCCCTGAGAACCCCAGCGAGAAGCGACCTCCAGCCTGCTGGAGGTCGCACAATTTTAGTCCTTGGTCATAAACCCTATTCCTCTATAACAGGCCTCTCTGCTAACCAGGGTCACGCTGTCTACTATTTGGTCAGCACCAGCCAGAGGAAGATACCCAGGAGGGAGAGCAGAATCAAAGACTCAATCGCTATGAGGAGGAGCAGTGTCCTTAAAGGACGCCCACGGCCCCAAGCTAGCAATGATTTCCCCTTGTTGCGCCACATCCTCATCTCGAGCAGTAGTTCACACTGCTGTATTTTAACCTTAATTTGCTTCGCCAGGCAATCTCTATAGCCCGAGATGTTTTAGTAATGTCATTCTGAGGAGTCCAAATTCATTTGGACGACGAAGAATCTCAGAGATTCTTCCG
>CAZNKW010000143.1:0-3750 GCA_964573655.1 uncultured Dehalococcoidia bacterium | reverse complement strand
GGCATCGAAGCGTTCAAATTCTGGCTTGAGCCTTAACCCGCTATGGGCAACCAGGCCCATCCCTCGCCATCGGGCAGGGCAGACCTCAAACACCCGTTCCATAAGCGCTAAGGCCTGCCTATTCCCCTCAGGACGCACCCCACGCCGGTAGGCGATTTCAACCTCCGACCTGCCGCTTTCGATTTGAGCCACCAGCATATCAACGCTTTGCAGCACGTCCAGCGGTTCAAATCCTGAGACCACGCAGGGGATACTGTAATCACGAGCGATGAATTCCCAGGGTCGAGAGCCTATGATGGCACTGACGTGCCCTGGACATATGAGTCCATCAAGCCTTACTTCGCCTGAGTCAAGAAGTGCCTTTATCACCGGAGGGCAGAGCTTATGAAGGGAAAGGACATAATAGTTGCTTATTCCTTCTTGTTCTGCCTGGAGGACTGAGGCAGCGATGGTGGGGGCGGTGGTCTCAAAACCGATGCCGAGGAAGACCACCCGTTTGTCAGGATTTTCCTGGGCTATTTGAAGGGCATCTATGGTGGAGTAAACAATGCGGACATCAGCACCATCGGCTCTGGCCTTTTGTAGGCTGGAGCGGCTTCCGGGGACCTTGAGCATGTCACCAAAGGTGGTCAAGATCACGCCTGGAATCTGAGCTAAGGCGATAGCTTTGTCCAGATCGGCGTTGTCGGTGACACATACGGGCCAGCCGGGGCCAGAAAGCATTTCGATGGTTCGGGGTAGGAGCTGGCGGATGCCATGTTTCAGGATGGTGACCGTATGCCCCCCGCAGAACTCCATGAGGCGGGCGCTCTTGGTGGAATTACGATGAATTCTACGAACTACCCCCTGGGCTAGCTCAGAGCGGCGATACTCATCAATGAACTTCACTCTCCTCTTCCTCCGACAGTTTCGCCATTTCCTCCAGAAGCCTCAGGGTTTCCTCAGCCTCTTCCTGGTCAATAACGTTGATGGCATAGCCAGTATGTAGCAAAACGTAATCCCCTACCTTAGCTTCAGGGGTAAGCCACAAGCTGGCTCGCCGACTTATGCCTCCAATTTCGACCTCCGCCTCTTTACCCTCAATGGACTTAATTAGCGCTGGTATGGCTAGACACATGCTATTTCTATTTTATCTAAAATTGGCAATCACTGCCTGTCCCAAGGATATCCCCCCGTCATTGCAGGGCACCAATCGGTGGGTGAGCACCTGGAAGCCTTTTTCTTGAAGAGCTTCGGTAGTGAGCTTTGAAAGCAGCCGATTCTGGAAGACGCCACCGCTTAAGGCCACCAGGTTTATACTGGTCTCCTGGGCGATAAGTTGGCACATTTGGACAATTATTTGGGACATGGTCTTGTGAAACCTGGCTGATATTAGGGGTACGGGAACTCGCCTCTTCGCCTCTTCAGCTACTGCTGAGACGAGCCCACCTAACTTCAACACCTTGCATTCTTGTTCCTGCACAATAGAAAACGGGTAGAGGTCGGAATCCAGCTTGTCCACTTCGTCCGGAGCTAGCATCTCCAGCTCGATGGCAGCTTGAGCCTCATAGTCCACGGTGCCCCGGACCCCAGCTAGAGCCGATACAGCGTCAAACAGGCGTCCAGCACTTGACGTCAGGGGGGAATTGAGCCTTCGCTCTAGCTGGCGTTTGATAAGAGCCAACTCAGTAGGGTCAACCTTGCTAAGCAGAGGAAAGTCCTGTAGGGACTCCGATAGATCGGAGTCCGAATTGGTGGACAGAGCTAAAGCTCTGTCCCTACATTGTCCACCCGGTATTTCCCCGGTTTGCGAGCCATTGCAAAGCGTATAAAGGTAGCTCAACGCCATACGGTAGGGTTTGCTTATGGCGGCAGCACCCCCGGGCAGAGGCACATACTCTAGGTGTCCCACTCTCTCAAAGCGCTTCCAATCAGCGACCAGGAATTCCCCACCCCAAATCGTGCCATCAGCGCCATATCCTGTCCCGTCGAAGGCCACCCCGATAACAGGTTGTTGGACATTGTTCTCCACCAGGCAGCTTACCAGGTGAGCGTGATGGTGCTGGACAGGGATAAACTTTAGGCCTTGCTCCCCCTGAGCTTTTAGCTCCAGGGCATATTTAGTGGAAAGGTACTCCGGATGAAGGTCATAGGCAATGATTTCAGGCTCGATGCGGAATAGCCTCTTATAAAGCTCGATGGTGTCCTCGAAGTGCTCCAGCGTTTCTTCATTCTCCATATCGCCGATATGCTGAGATAGGAAAGCATGCTGGTCTTTGGTGAGGCAGAAAGTGTTCTTCTCCTCGGCACCACAGGCAAGGACCTGTTTGGCTTTAAAGGGGAGTGAAATGGGATAGGGGGCATACCCCCGAGCTCGCCTTATGGCTTGAGGAGCACCTTGCTCCACTATATAAACGCTATCATCGTATTTGGCGTAGATGTCTCGATTATGGAGCAGAAAGTAATCAGCGATGTTGCCCAGTCTTCTCAAGGCCTCATCATTATCCCGGGCAATGGGTTCCTCGCTGAGATTCCCGCTGGTCATCACCAAAGGAAGATTGGCTTCTCTTAGTAAGAGATGGTGGAGCGGAGTATAAGGCAGCATCACCCCTAAATATTTGATTCTGGGAGCCACCTCATGAGAAACAGAAGATTCCCTTTTCCACCTCAGAAGCACAATAGGGCATTGGGGAGACAATAGCAGCCGTTCTTCCTCTGGAGACATAAAGCAATGTTGCTTAATCTCCTCTAAGGAGGTCATCATCACCGCCAGGGGTTTAGAGGGACGTCTTTTCCTGTCCCTGAGGACCTTCACCGCTTCAGCGTTTGTCGCATCGCAGGCAAGATGAAAGCCTCCCAACCCTTTGATGGCCAGTATCTTCCCCTCTTTCAGCAGCTCACCTGCTGTTTGAATAATATTGCTGCCTTTGATAGGAGAGCCTTGGCTATCGACTAGTTTTAAGCTGGGGCCACATTTAGGGCAGGCATTAGGCTGGGCATGGAACCGCCGGTCCAGCGGGTCATCGTATTCTCTCTGACACTCAGGGCACATCTTGAAGCGGCGCATAGTGGTCCGGGGACGGTCATAAGGGATATCCTCAATGATAGTGAAGCGTGGTCCACAGTTAGTGCAATTGGTGAAGGGGTAGTGGTAGCGCCTATCGCTAGGGGAGAAAATTTCCCTCTGGCATGCTTGGCAAGTGGCAATATCTGGTGAGACTAATTGGTATTTCCCCTCCTCAGTGTGGCTCTTTCTGATCTCAAAGCTGGTATAGCCTTTAAGAGGTAAGGGGACTGTGGCTATCTCCTCGATGGTGGCCATAGGCGGAGCTTTGGTTTTAAGCTTGGCGAGAAATTCCTCTATGGATTTCTCGGTCCCTTCAATTTCAATCTCCACGTTTCCTGAAGTGTTACGCACCCAGCCCACCAGACTATACTCATGGGCCAGCCTGTAGACAAAGGGGCGGAAACCAACCCCCTGCACCACCCCCCGAACGTTTATCCGCATTGCCTTCATGGTCTCTGTTTCTACCATCGCCTTTAAGATTTAGCTTATCTCTTATTTAGTCACTACCTGCCCCATCTGGGAGGCATCATAGCCACCAAGGCTTTCCACCTCAGCTCGAAAGGAGGGCTGCTGTAGGATATCTAACAGCGGCTGGAGGAAAGGGCTCTCATAATAAAGCCGAGGTATAATCAGGTCGTACCTCTCCTTCAGCAAAGGGACGAAGTCCAGATTCAGCGCTTTGGCTGCTGACATAATACCTAACC
>CAZNKW010000142.1:0-3840 GCA_964573655.1 uncultured Dehalococcoidia bacterium | reverse complement strand
AGATAAAACCTCTCAGGCAGTCTTCTCTGCTTGTTTGGATTGCAACCTGAAAATGCATGGCCGGCAAACCATACACATACCAATGAATCAATTGTGTGCCATAGAACAAAAAGCAGCCTGTAGGATGTGAAAATCCAGGCACCCTACACACCTGCTTCGAAAGCTGGTACAAGCGGACATGACATCTCTTCCTTAAGTTGTTCCCCAAGGGTTGCGCTACAGACTTACGGTGTCAGACTTCTTGTGGTAGTATAGTTATCATAGGTGAATACCGCAAGCAGTATGGTAGCTGCTGGTTAAGCCCAGCCAGGCGGATTTGGAGGGTAAAGGAATGACAGCGGCCATCGTGATAGTGACATTGATAGTGATTACCTTTGCCGTAATTGACACTATCAGGTCTGAGTAGGTCGGAAGCCAGGCACTCTAGAAGGGGCTTATGCCATAAAAAAGGGCAGGAATCGCTTCATCATAGGTCACACAGCGCAAAAGAGGGAAGCAGTTGATAGAGGAGGCAGGGCATATGATAAAATCAATGATGCTAATCAAGAGAAAGCCGGGGCTTTCACGGGAAGAGTTCATCCAGCACTACGAAGAGGTGCATGCACCACTGGCATTGAAGCATTTCCCGACTTTCAAGAGATACGTGCGGAACTATGTCATCCCTCTGCCTGATACTGAAGAACTAGACTTCGACTGCATCACCGAGATCTGGTTCGACAACATAGAAGGGGCTATGGCGGTCACTGAAGCCTTGGGCGACTACAAAACAAAGATTGGTCGAATCTTTCTTAATGACGAAGAGAAGTTCATGGACAGAGGTAGAAGAGTGAGCTTCCTTGTTGATGAGAAGGTTTCAAAATGAAATGAAGGTACTGGTAACAGGCGCATTTGGAAATATCGGCAAAAAAACTCTTGAAAGCCTTCTCAAGCAAGGACATCAGGTGCGGTGTTTTGATCTGGAGACAAAGGCGAATAGAAGGACCGCCAAGAGATTCAGAGGGCAGATAGAAGTAGCCTGGGGAGATATGCGCTGTGGGAAGGATGTGGACGCTGCTGTGCAGGGTCAAGAGGTTGTTGTTCACTTGGCATTTATCATGCCGCTGGCGAGTGAAGATCGTCCTCAGTGGGCAAGGGATGTCAACGTGGGCGGCACTCAAAACCTGCTCCACTCCATGAAAAACCTCCCCTCACCACCCAAAATCATCTTTGCCTCCTCCTTCACTGTCTTCGGCGAAACCCAGCATAAGCCACCGCCGAGGACTGTTTCCGATCCTGTGCAGCCGATAGACAACTATACGCATCACAAAGTGGAATGCGAAAGATTGATCAGAGAATCAGGGTTAGACTGGGCCATCCTCCGTCTGGCAGTTGTACCTCCGCTAGGGCTGAGCGGATTTACTCCGAAAGTGTTCGATATTCCTCCCAGCACACGCGTGGAATTTGCCCACCCACAGGACGTGGGGCTGGCCCTTGCCAATGCGGTGAGCTGCCATGAGGTCTGGGGAAAGACTTTGCTTATCGGTGGTGGTTCAGGTAGCCAGCTATACTATGGAGATTTTATCGGCCGGGCAATGGAGGCTATGGGAGTGGGAAGGCTTCCGGACAAAGCCTTCGGCTCAGCATCTGCCTATACCGATTGGCTGGATACTTCCGAAAGCCAGAGGCTTCTACAGTACCAGCAGCACTCCTTCGAAGATTTTACTCAGGAGGTAGCTGCCTCTCTGGGTTATGTCAAGTATTTGATACGCCTGTTTGCCCCTCTGATTCGCTGGTGGATGCTGAGCCAATCACCGTATTATAGGCAGACCTGAATATGGGTCTGCACGGTAGTCATGAGGTGAAGAACATGTGCAAAATAGCGCTGGCGTTGCTCATGGCACTTCTGGTGGTCTCGCTTACCGGCTGTGACGGAGGTGATAAAGACAAGAAACAATCAGGAGTAGATAGTCCTGAGGTGGCTAATGCTGAGCTTCACCAAGCACAAACGGCTATCGCTAACTGTATGGCTGATGCTGGAGTGACCGCACTCAGTAGCTACAATGACAAGACTGGTTGGGATGGCAGCCGAGGGGTGATTCAAGCTAATGGCTGTGATGCTGCAGACTATCTGCATGGCACGTTCAAAGCACACTATTTGGTGAATGAGAACGGCGATATCGTGGGAGCCGTAAATGACGCCTGGAGAGGCCTTCGTTGGGATAGTGCCAAACATCAATGGACATATGCGCCATTCCAAAAGTAGCGCGATTGTTCTCGGTCACAAAGGACAACTCGAGGTTGGGGCTCGGAAGATAGCTAAAGGTCACTGAAGGTGAAAGAGGATTAAGTATGCGCGAGGGAATACCCTGGCCTTTTAGTCGCCTCTACGATAGGTATGCCAATCGGATTTTCGTTAAGTGGTTCAGACAGATCGCCACAGATATCAAGGATAGACAAATATCGGGTGTTATTCTTGATATGGGCACTGGTCCGGGGCGTCTACCTATAGAGATAGCAAAGCATGTAGCGAAGGTCGAGGTCATTGGAATCGACATCTCCAAGGACATGGTAAAGATAGCCAGGAAGAATGCAGAGGAGGAGGGGGTCACGGACAGGGTTAGCTTCAAGGTGGGAAGCGTCTACAACACTGGTTTTGATGACTGTTCCATAGACCTGGTTGTCAGCACAGGATTAGTTCACCATCTAGGAGAACCCCTTAATGCTTTCAACGAAGCGTATAGAATCCTGAAGCCTGGAGGAGAAGCCTGGATGTACGATGGACGCCAGGACGTTACAAAGGCAGAGTTTGAAGAGACTGTTCGAGGCCTAGGCATAGAGGAAGATCTCCCTCTGCCATTGCGGATTATAGAGCTGATTTGGCCCCACCTGCATGTAGGATGCAAAACGGAAGTCTACATTTCAGGTAAGATCGGGAGAGCTCTTAAAGAAAGCCTATTCAAAGACTATGATGTCAAAAAAGAGGGCGCTTACATGAGAATTCAGCTAAAGAAAACTCCCTGTTAGGTGTCGGTTGCGGTCACGATTATGTCAAGATTGGTGGTTAGCTCCAGGCGGGAAACTCAAAATCAGCAACAGGTTTGCCAGGATTACACTCTGTTAGAAGGGCTAGGGCGGCACTACTGCCATCGCCACCCCTGCAAGTAAAGGCAAAGTCAGATTGTCATCCACAGGGCCTGATACCGCCTGTCCAATGGTCGCGCCCAGTGCCCCAGCCGCAATAGTCACCAAACCAACGTTCAAACCCACATAATGAAGGAGGAATCCTGTTGCCAGGCAGGATACCAAACATGCCAAATCTCCCTCTAGTGCTTTACCGAGGAGCTTCGTCCGGCCCATGTGCCAGCCAACGATGCCGGCTGCCACATCACCTACAGCTAGGAAACACACCGAAAGTACCGCAATATCTCTGCCGAAGGCCAAGTAGGCTACCAGCGCCGCAATCAGCACATAACTAGAAGTAGTCACATGTGACACTTCTTCCTGCCTCAATAGTGACCCAAAATGCAAACAGAACCATCTGTTTAGGCTGGAAGCTCTGAGCCTCATCAGCTCGAAGGCGAGAAAGAGGAAGGTAACTACCCCCAGTGATAAGAGGAAGGTCGTCTTGGGCAAGAGCCATGCTGCTGCCACAATACACAACCCGGTGGATACGTGCCAGAGCCGTCTTCCTAGCATGCTTCGCATACCACAAACCTTTTTCTGTAGTCTTGTGGAAAATTATACACCCTACTGTCAAGTCTTGTCGGAAGAGAGTGTTGAGTTGCCAAACACCCTTAGACTTCTACTTATTGACAGATGATGACTGAGTGGATATAGTATCATCTCAGCATATCCCAATGG
>CAZNKW010000141.1:0-3844 GCA_964573655.1 uncultured Dehalococcoidia bacterium | reverse complement strand
CCGCTTTCCTTGACAAGAGTGATAGCCCTGTGATAAAACTCCAAACAGAACTGATATGCCAGAATTAGATGATTTAAGCGGTCCGTTTAATCCTCATCTAAGGTTTGAGGATTTCTCCAAGGATTTTCTCCTCAAGCTAATACATATATGGCAATACGCCTGGCTTCAATTGGATGCAGCCTGGTTTGATACGGTCAAGGACAGATTTGGCTCTGAAGCAGCTTATGATTGCGATGTGGCAATGTGGCTAAGGGTAGCAGCGCGTTGTAATCCGAGGTACGCCAGGATAGCCAATATCCAGCTAAAGACAGTGGTTGATTCACTGAAGGTTACCCAGTTGCCGCTGGACAACACCATGGGAGGACTGTTTCCTGTTGAGTATGATATCAAAAACGAGAATCACGCTATAGTAACTGTGATTAATTGCCGCGCCCTATTATTTTGTGAGAGAGAAGCACCGGAAAGAATAGAACCGATGTGCCATGTAGTGGAGCCCCAAATCTTCAAAGCATATCTTGTTAATCCCAAGATTAAGGTAACGGCTCTGAAGCTGCCCCCTCGAAAAAGCCCGGAGGAAATCGCCTGCCAGTGGGAGTATAAGCTTAAGGAGCCGCAGGGCAGTAGAGTTCGAAGCAAGGCTGAAGTTGTAGACGAGACGACTGATATTCCAGAGCTAGCCGATTTAAGCGGTCCGTTCTACCCCTATCTAACGCATAAGAATCTGTCCAAGGATTTCCTCCTCAAGATGATGCATGCCTGGCAATATGCCTGGCTTATCATGAATGGAGGCTATTACGATGCAGTCAGGGAGAGATTTGGCTTTGAAGCAGCCAACGAGTGCGAGCTGGCAACTTGGATAAGAGTAGGGGAGCGGGTAAATCCGAGGTACGCCAAGATGGCCAATATCCAGTTGAATACGGTCCTTGATTCCCTGAAGGTCACTCAGTTGCCTTTAGACAGCACCATAGGACTCTTCCCTGCTGAGTATGATATCAAGAGCCCCAATCATGTTATAGAGACGGTAACTAAATGTCGCACACTGGACTATCTGGAGAAAAATGACCCGGAAAGGATAGAGCCGGTGTGTTATAGACTGGAGAAGCAGATCATGGAAAGGTATCTTATTAATCCCAAAATAAAGGTCACACCTCTGAAGCTGCCCCCTCGAAAAAGCCCGGAGGAAATCGCCTGTCAGTGGGAATTTAAGCTTGAGGCATAAGGGATAACATGGTAAGATTTCAAGTAGAACTAAAATAATACAAGGGAGGTCTAAGATGGCTGAGTTAAATGATTTAAGCGGTCCGTTCAACCCCAATCTAACGTACAAGGATTTCTCCAAGGATTTCCTTCTCAAGCTAATACCTGTATGGCAATACGCCTGGCTTCATATGACGGAAGCGTGGTACGATGCGGTCAAAAAGAGGTTTGGCTCTAAAGCGGCTGACGAGTGCGAGACAGAAGCCTGGGTAAGAATAGGTGAGCGAGTAAACCCGAGGTATGCCAAGGTAGCCAATATCCAGTTGAATACGATCGTTGATTCCCTGAAGGCCATCCAGTTGCCTCTGGACAATACCATGGGAGGGCTATTTCCTGTTGAATACGATATCAAGAGCCCCAATCACGTCATACTAACTATAAGGCAGTGCCGCTCATTACAGTTTTTTGAGGCCAAGCAGCCGGAGAGAATAGCATGGGTCTGCCATGTAAACGAGAAGAAGGTTATGGAAAAATACCTGATTAACCCCAAAATAAAGGTCACACCTCTAAAGCTGCCACCCCGGAAAAGCCCCGACGAGATTGCCTGCCAGTGGGAGTTTAAGATTGAGGAAAAAGGAAAGGCAAAATCTTAGAGACAAGGGGATAACATGATAAGATTTCAAGCAGAACCAAAATAATAGAAGGGAGGTCTAAGATGGCTGAGTTAAATGATTTAAGCTGTCCATTTAACCCTGATCTAACCCTTAATGATTTCTCAAAGGATTTCATACTGAAGTTGGCAAAAGTATGGCAGTATGCCTGGCTTCATCTATCAGAGTGCTGGTACAGGGAAGTGCTCAAAAGATGCGGGCGTGAGGTGGCTGATAAGTGCGAGATAGGTGCCTGGTGCAACATGGCCGAAAGAGTCAACCCGCGCTATGCCAAGGTAGGCAACATCCAACTGAATACAGTGGTGGACTCTATGAAAGTTATCCAGTTGCCCTTGGACAACACCATTAGTGGGCTATTCCCCATCATACCCGAAGTCATAAACGACAACCACGTCATATGGACCATACCAAAGTGCAGATCACTAGAATACTTTGAAGCTAAGGAACCCGAGAGAATAGAACAGGTCTGCTACAAGAATGAAAAGAGAGTCATAGAGAGATACATGATCAACCGAAGGATAAGGTTATCTCCTTTGAAGCTCCCACCTCGTGACAACCCCGATGATATCGCATGCAAATGGGAGGCAGTCATGACGGATGAAGAGCAATGGGGACCTTACGACGAAACAGATGGCAAGGACAATTCTTGAAAATGTGCGTTTTTCTGAAGGCGGGATTGCTTTTCAAATAGGCGAAAGAAAAGTTAAGGTCTTAGAGACAAAGGAACAGGAGATGAGAAATGGCCAATGAGATAGGTAAAAGGTATTACTGCGCCAAGTGTGGCTCGGAGTTCATCGTTACTCGTGGAGGCAAGGGCACGATTCATTGCTGCGGTAAGCCCATGACTTTAAAGAAGTAGGGTTTAGGAGGTTATAAACTGAAATGGCCAATCAGTTAGGCAGAAGATATCGCTGCGAGGTTTGTAACACAGAAGTTTTATGCACCAAGCAAGGTGAAGGGGTAGTTAGCTGCTGCGATAAGCAGATGGTGGAGCAACAACCTAGACCATTACCCTCTTCGGACTAAGGCTCACCCGATATGCTCCTGTAGGCTTTGCCCCTTTTATCCCAGCAGGATTGCCTTCATAGGAGTCCATCTTAACGAGTCTCCCATTCCACGTTGTTCAATCTAACTGGCGGATGATGCAGATGACTTTACCCTGGATGTCCACATTATGGGGTTTGGCATAGATAGGTTGCATCTGGGGGTTAGCCGGCTGGAGGCGAAGACGACCCTTCTCCCGATAAAGCCTTTTAAGGGTTGTCTCCCTTTCAGCTTTAAGCCATACGGCTACAGTATCACCATTATCCGCAGTGTTCACCTGTTGCATTAAGACCAGGTCACCGTCGTTGATTAGGGCGTCTATCATGGAGGTACCCCTGACCCTTAGGGCATAGACCTTCTCCTTACCTCGGGTTAGTTCCTGAGGCAGCTCCAGGGTCTCTATAGCTACGCTACTCCAAGTATCAGCCGTCGGTACAGGGATAGGCTCACCCGCGGCAATGTAGCCGATGACGGGCACCTGAACCAAACCCCTCGACGCTCGGCGCAGCTCAATGCCCCTAGCTACCTCAGCGTCACGACGGAGGTAACCCTCCTTCTGCAAAATGTTCAAGTGGTATTCCACCACCGAGGTAGAGCTAATATGACATCCTCGAACTATCTCCCTCACGCTGGGAGGATACCCCTTTTCAGCAAGAAAACTATCAATGAAGCTGAGAATGCTCTGTTGTTTGGGGGAAAGCCCTTCCCTCTTCATCCGTCTAGAACCTTTGTTCTAAAATTAGCATGTTTCCCCCTACTTGTCAATACCCAAAGTAGGAGACTATTTAACTGTCACCCTGAACGATGGTGAAGGGTCTCAGATTCTTCCCCCGATAAATCGGGGTCAGAATGACAATTGGATGTTGCTAGACGGTCTAACAGATACAAAGCTATCCCCTATCTCCTATTTGTGCTACAATTAAATCCTGCCT
>CAZNKW010000140.1:0-3846 GCA_964573655.1 uncultured Dehalococcoidia bacterium | reverse complement strand
GTCTATAAGGAGATTCTTCGCCCATAGGGCTCAGAATGACAAGAGAGGGTTACTAAACGCTGTCTCAGCAGAGCTTGCTTTTAGTTAACTCCTTATGGTATATAAGGAACGTAGATACCTTGAGTGGAAGTAGGGATGGCAAAACCCACTGTCATTGAGGGTGAGAAGGGACTTAATATAGAGCGGATCACCTGGAACGGGTTGACCTGGGTGAACATTGAGAAACCCACACCTAAGGAGACCGAGTATCTAGCTCAAAACTACCCTTTCCATCAGCTGGACCTGGACGACTGCGTGAGCCGTATCCAACGCCCCAAGATTGACGAATACGAGGATTACCTTTTTGTTGTGCTTCACTTTCCTCTATTTAGTAAGGAGGAGAGAGTAACTGTCCCCAGCCAGGTATCCATCTTCATCGGTAGGTGTTTTCTGATTACCCTCCATGCCGGAGAACTCAAGCCTCTGGTAAACCTGTTCAAAGATTGCCAGCTCAACGAGGAGGCACGCCAAGCGAATATGAAGAGTCCTGGCTATCTCCTGCATCGTATTATAGACAGACTGGTTGACTACTGTTTCCCCATTCTAGACAAGATGATGGCTAATATTGAAAGGCTGGAGGAGGACATTTTTGACACCAGAACGCCTGACCCAATAGAGGACCTTGGCGAACTTCGCCGGGATATCATCTCCTTTCGTCGCGTCATCTGGCCCATGAGAGCAGTTATTGGCAGCTTGGAGCAGAGGGCAAAGCGATTTACACCCGAGGACATGGAGGTCTACTGGGGAGACGTAGTCGACCATGTGGACAAGATTTGGGATACACTAGATGAATGCAAAGAGATAATCGATGGGCTGAATGAGACTGGCGGTATCCTTGCCTCCCACCATACCAATCAGGTGATACGTGTCCTCACTATTATCGCCACCATAATGATGCCCCTTACTCTGCTAGCTAGTATTTATGGAATGAATATCCGCCTGCCTGGACAGGAACATGACCTTTCCTTCATTGTCCTACTTCTTATCATGCTCTTCACTATCGGTAGCATGTTATTTTGGTTCCACCGCCGCCACTGGATTTAATATCTGGGATGAAACATATTAGCTATGCACCCTGCTCTCTTAAGTAGAAGGTTTACGACTAAAAATGTTGAGCCGGAATAAGCTGCTCCTTCTCAGCGGCGGTTTCATCATAACCCTGGTCACAAAACTGATTACACCTTATGCTTCGGCTCTCCCCGCCTCTATCTGGCAATTAGAGATCAAGCCAAAGGGGGCTTGCCAGGGCAATAAATTATAGCTTGGGGGAATGAGATGGAGATCGAGATTCTCGGGGCACATATGACAGAGATAACCAATGCCAAGCCTACGGCGCTGGTTATCGATGGGGTCTTGGCTCTGGATGCTGGTAGCCTTTGCTCCAGCTTGCCCCTTCCCGCTCAGCAAAAGCTAAAAGCCCTCTTGTTAACCCATCAACACTATGACCATGTTAGAGATATTCCCGCCATAGCCATGAACCTCTCTTACCAAGGAGTGCTCCAGGTCTACTCTATTCCCCCTGTATTTGAAATCCTTTCCACCCACCTCCTCAATGGCAAAATGTACCCCAATTTCCTCAAATGGCCCGAGCATCAGCCAGCAGTCAAATTCATCCCTATAGAGCCATATCAGCTCACCAATATAAGTGGGTATAGTGTCCTGGCTGTCCTGGTGCCCCATGGTGTGCCCACGGTAGGCTTTCAGGTCGCCTCCCCCGAAGGGAAGAAGGTATTTTATACCGGGGATACCACAGTAGGCGTGTCTGCTTGCTGGGAATATGTTTCCCCAGACCTGCTCATCACCGAACTTAGTTTGCCACAGGGAATGGAAGAATGGGCTAAAAAGACAGGTCATCTCACTCCTGGGTTGCTTAAAGTAGAGCTATTGCAGTTCCGCCAAGTCAAAGGCTATATCCCCTCTACCATCCTCATCCATATTAACCCCACCCTTGAAAGTGAGATTGAAGGGGAAGTGGCTCAGGTGGCTCAAGAACTGGGGGCAAACATTGCCTTAGGGCAAGAGGGGATGAAGATTCAGCTTTAAGAAGAATCCGATGGAGATCAAGTTCATTGTCGATAGCAATGCTGGCAAGCTAGCCAGATGGCTGAGGGTGATGGGCTACGACGCCCTTTTCTTCAACAACATCGACGACGCTGAGTTAATTGATATCGCCCTGAAAGAGGGAAGAGTGGTTTTGACCAAGGATACTCAGCTCATGAGAAGGCGGGTAGTCACCAATGGGCAACTGAAGATTGCTCTTATCCAGAACGATGACCCTAAGGAGCAATTGTGCCAGGTGGTGAAGGAGCTGAAACTGGACTGCCGCCTCAAACAGTTCACCCGCTGCCTGGAGTGTAACCAGAGCTTAGTGCCCAGGAGCAAAGAGGAGGTGAAGGAGCTCGTGCCCCCTTATGTTTTCCGTAGCCAGACACAATATATGCAATGCCCCGCTTGTCTCAGGGTCTACTGGCGGGGGACCCACTGGCAAAGAATGAAGAAGGAGCTGGAAAGAATTGCCAGAGATTAAAGATAACCCCCGAATTTCACCACCCATAGGGGAGAATTCGATAAGAGCAAAAAACACAGTGACCAAGAATCTCGCCCCTCAACTGGAGCAGCGTCTGCCCTCTGAATCCCTGGACATGATTCGGGCGGCAGGGGAATTGGCCAGGGAGCTGGGGCTGGGGCTATACCTGGTAGGCGGGGTGGTTCGTGACCTTCTTTTGGGAAGGGCTAATTTCGACCTCGACCTGGTGGTGGAGGGTGATGCCCCCAAGCTGGCAGGCTTGCTGGCACAGAGGGGGGGTGGGGTGGTGGTGGTTCATCGCCGCTTCGGCACTGCCAAGTTCCGCTGCCAGGATTTAAGCCTTGACCTGGCTACCGCCAGAGCTGAAACCTATGCCCACCCCGGCGCTTTGCCCACAGTGAAACCCGGCTCAATCAACGATGACCTATTAAGGCGTGATTTCACCATTAATGCCATGGCAATTCACCTCGACCCCGATAACTTTGGCAAGCTGGTCGATCCTTTCAGGGGAGAGAAGGACCTTGAGCATAAGCTTATCCGCGTCCTCCATGAAAAAAGCTTTGTGGATGATGCCACCCGCATGCTGCGGGCTATTCGCTATGAGCAGAGGTTCGACTTCCAGCTTGAAACAACCACAGAACAACTGTTGCGCCGAGACCTATCTATGCTACACACCATAAGTGGAGACAGGATACGACATGAGCTGGAGCTAATCTTTAAGGAGGAGCGCCCTGAGAAGCCAGTCCAGCGAGCCGGAGAGCTGGGCTTGCTTCAGAAAATATATCCCTCCCTCAAAGGTGATGGCTGGCTAAGGGAAAAATTCCAACAAGCCCGCTCCATCACTTACCCTCCCCCTTTGGGGCTTTACTTCTCCCTACTGGTTTACCACCTCAGCCAGAAGGAAGGGGAGGACTTTATTGCCCGCTTAAGAATACCGGGGGCAACAGCACGAGTAGTTCGAGATACCTTCCATCTTAAGGAAAACCTCCCCTCCTTAGCTTCTCCTGAGCTATTGCCTAGCGCTATTTATCGTCTCCTCCAGGATTATTCCCCCGCATCCATTCTAACTTGCGCCATTGCTTCAGACTCAACTTTGCTTCGTCAGAGACTTCAACTATATCTAAATAAATTGCGTTATATCAAGACATCGTTAAACGGCAAGGCTTTACAGCAAATGGGGATATCACCCGGTCCCCGCTTAGGCGAAATACTACGGCAATTGCATGATGCAAGGCTAGACCAGAGAGTGAAAACAAAAACAGAGGAAGTGGAGTTGGTTC
>CAZNKW010000139.1:0-3879 GCA_964573655.1 uncultured Dehalococcoidia bacterium | reverse complement strand
CCAGACCGGCCACTGTGGGCGCATGTCAGAGACGGGCACAGTGGTCGATATTATTGGTGCCCATTACCGCTCGGCAGAATCTTTGCATAATATAATTGTCTTCATTGGTACACTTGGCAGAGGAGACAAGCCCAAACTGGTTACCCTTGTACTTTGCCAGGTTAGTAGCTACCACATCCAGAGCTTCCATCCAGGTTACTTCAGCGAATTCACCATTTCGTTTTACCAAAGGAGAGGTCAAGCGCTGAGGATGGTGAACAAATTCAGCAATGCCGAAGCGTCCCTTAACGCAGGCTTGACCTCGATTGGCACCTTGAGGATTGGGGCAAACATTGGCTATTTCACCCTTTCTGATCTCTAGGTCCAACTGGCAACCAACCCCGCAATAGGGGCAGGTAGTAGTGACGGTGCGCTCAGGTAAGCCGGCCCATTTATTAGCTCTCTCTATCAACGCCCCGGTAGGACAAACATCAACACAAGCACCGCAGAACTGGCAGCCCACTTCCTGGAGGGGCAAACCAAAAGCAGTGCCTACCAAGGCCTGGCTCCCTCTATAGGTGAAGGCGATGGCTCCTGCCCCCCTTATCTCCTGGCAGACCCTGACACAGCGTCCACAAAGGATACAGAGATTATAGTCCCGGTCGAAGAAGGGGCTGTCTCTCTCTATAGGGAGATTTTTGTAGGTATAAGGGAGGGTCGACTCGCCAATCCCAACATAATCAACCACTTTTTGCAACTCGCAGCGTCCATTCTTAGGGCAGGTGACACAGCGCTCGGTTACTGCTACATGGCGCAAGCAGATGTCCAAAGGACCACAGCGTTCCCTGCGGTCACAGGTGAAGCAGGCATGGGGGTGTTCAGTGAAGACGAGCTCTAGGATATTGCGTCTGAGCTGCTGAATTTGAGGGGTGTTGGTTTGGACTTTCATCCTGTCAGTAGCAGGTGTAGTGCAGGCAGTGGGCAAACCCCTCATCCCTTCGATCTCTACGAGGCACATACGACAGCTCCCGTAAGGAGGTAAGCTAGGATGATGGCATAAAGTGGGGATATATATCCCTGCCTCAAGGGCTGCCTCAAGCACTGTTCGCCCTTTCTTGGCTTTAACTTCCTGGTCATTGATGGTTAAGGTAATAGTATCCATTTCCTATTCCTACCCCCTTTAGAATCTAGCTTGCTAGAAACCTCTCCTGTCCTAGGGACGATTCTTACTTTTTGGATTCTACCGGCACAGGTTGTTCAGGCACCTCTATTTTCTCACCGGAGACCTTTACCACCGCAGAAAATCGGGGTGGGCAGACATCAAGACAAGTCCCGCACTTGACACACTTACTCTGGTCAACAATATGAATCATTCTTTTGCCACCGACAATCGCCTCCACAGGGCAATTCCGAAGGCAAATCTGGCAACCCTGACACTTCTCAGGCAGAATATAGTAGGCGATAAGCTCCCGGCAAACTCCTGCCGGGCATCGCTTTTCCTGGATATGAGCCTCATACTCACTGCGGAAGTAACGCAGGGTGGTGAGGACCGGGTTGGGGGCAGTCCCGCCCAAAGCGCAAAGCGACCCATTTTTGACTGTTTCCGCCAGCCCTTGCAGTTGCACCATGTCCTCGGGCCTCCCCTCCCCCTTGGTTATGCGTTCCAAGATGCCCAGCATTTGTCTTGTGCCCACCCGACAGGGCACGCACTTGCCGCAGGACTCCTTTTGAGTGAAGGAGAGAAAGTAGCGGGCGATGTCCACCACACAGGTGTTCTCATCTAGGACTATCATACCCCCAGAGCCCATGATGGAGCCAGCTCCAGTAAGGGATTCATAGTCAACAGGGGAATCGAGGAAATCCGAGGACAGGCATCCCCCTGAGGGTCCGCCGTTCTGCACTGCCTTGAAACCTTTGCCCTCTACAATACCACCACCAATATCGTAGATGACCTCACGTAATGTAATGCCAAGAGGTACTTCGATAAGTCCGGTTCGCTCTACCTTGCCTACTAAGGAAAAGGTTTTGGTTCCTTTGCTTCCCTCTGTACCATACTGGGCATACCATTCAGCGCCTCTTTGCATGATAGCAGCTACATTAGCCCAGCTCTCCACATTGTTAATGTTAGTCGGCTTACCCCATAAGCCGGATTGAGCGGGGAAAGGAGGGCGACTTCGTGGCATGCCCCTCTTGCCCTCAATAGAAGCCATCAACGCCGTCTCTTCCCCACAAACGAAAGCTCCTGCCCCCTCCTTTATCTTCAGGTGAAAGCCAAAATCGGAGCCTAGGATGTTATCTCCTAAGAGGCCATACTCCTCCATTTGCCTCATAGCAATCCCGAGCCGTTTTAGGGCAAGGGGATACTCCGCTCGGCAATAGATGTAACCTTCACCGGCACCAATAGTATAGGCACCGATGAGCATTCCCTCCAGAACTGAATGTGGGTCTCCTTCCAGCAAAGACCGGTTCATAAAAGCACCAGGGTCGCCTTCATCAGCATTGCAGATGATGTACTTCTCCTTGCCCGGTGACCGCCGGCAGAAGTCCCATTTCTGCCCGGTGGGGAAGCCAGCCCCTCCCCTACCTCGCAACCCTGATTTCTTCACCTCCTCAATAATCTCCTCCGGCTTCATCCCCAGTGCTCTGATTAAACCGCTATAGCCACCGTTGGCAATATAGTGGTTTATGTTCTCTGGGTCTATGAAGCCGCAGCGGTGCAAGACTATACGCACCTGGGGTTTGAGCACCGGCAGCTCGAAGAGGGATGGGATGTCCTCGACCCTGCCATCTCCAATAGTCCCTAGAGCTAAATCAGGGCAAGGATTGTCATTAACGAGGTAATCTTCAATAAGGCGGGGAATAATCTCTGGGGTTACATTCCCGTAGGAGATGCGAGGATGGCCTGGCTTAATTATATCTACCAAAGGCTCGATGTAGCAAAGACCGATACAACCTACCTGGGTAATGATAGCCTCGATATTCCGTTGTGCTAGCTCCCTCTCAATAGCCGTCAATACCGCCTCAGCTCCTGCCGCCCGACCACAGGTAGCAGCACCTACCAGAATGCGGGGCTTTGGGCTATGTTCCAGGGTTTCCCATTCCTCTATAGCTTGACGACGTATTTCCTCAAAAGTCACCACTTACCTCACTATCGGGGTTATCGATATTGGCCCAGTATCTCCTTAGCCTTGGTAGTGGTCATCCTGCCATAGACTTTGTCATCGATTACCGCCACTGGAGCCAGGGCGCAGGAGCCAAAACAGGCCACCCGCTCCAAGCTGAACCTATAATCCTCAGTGGTGCCTCCAGGTTCAATTCCCAGCTCTCTCTGCATAGTGTCCATAATGCGCACCCCGCCACGCACATGGCAAGCAGTGCCCAGGCAGACCTTGACACTATGCTCCCCAGGACGGGTGAAGCGGAACTGGGCATAAAAAGAGGCTACCCCAAAGATCTCGCTCTCAGAAACTCTTAAAAACTTAGCAATTTGGCAGACCGCTTCTTGTGAAAGGTAGCCAAAACTCTCTTGAACTTTTTGCAATACGGGGATAAGGGTCCCCCGCTCACCTTTATAAGGGTTGAGGATCTCTCCTAATTGTTCTAGCAATCAATCACCCCCTTCTCGAAGGATTAGTTTACAAAAGATTAGCGGAGTTTTCAACTTCACTCTTGATTCAGAAAGGTTTTAGAAACTGCCCCCTACATCTGAAACCTTAGCTAAGAGGGCAGAAGTAAAAGTAATGAGGGTGTTAGTGTCATTCTGAGCCCTCTGGGCGAAGAATCTCATGGCGCTCAGGACAGGCTCCGCGAAGCAATCTCTTAAAGCAATGGTGAGATTGCTTCCCCCGATAAATCGGGGTCGCAATGACAATTTGATTTGCTAAACAATCTCACATTATC
>CAZNKW010000138.1:0-3881 GCA_964573655.1 uncultured Dehalococcoidia bacterium | reverse complement strand
TCCTATCTGATGAATCATCCCCGCCCTGAGCAAAAGCTGATGGCTTACAGTCTCGGCTTCAGCCGGCGCTTCTCGCAAAGTCTTGGTGAAAAGCTGAGTTAGACGCATTAAGCCTCACCTAATTTGTTAAAAGCCATGTCCATTCTATCATTTCTGCACTCATATAGTGGAGTGAAACGGAACCCACCACCCAGCAAGGATAGTAAGCAGTGGGTTCCGCTATGCTTGACTCACCTACAATTACTTCCATCGTTTATATTCCCTCCACCTCCCCCATCAGCGCTTTCAAAAAGTCCTTCTCCTCTACCGTGCGCACCACCTCCCCTTTTCTGAAGATAGCGCCTTTGCCTTTGCCGCAGGCAAGGCCGACATCGGCATCCTTTGCCTCCCCCGGACCGTTGACCACACAGCCCATTACGGCTACCTTGATAGCTTTGTCCAGCTTGGCTAACCCCTCCTCTACAGCCTCGGCCAGACCAACCAGGTCGACCTCGCACCTGCCACAGGTAGGGCAGCTAACCAAAGTAGGGCCATGCTCTCGCAAATTGAGGCCTTTCAAAATCTCATAGGCTGCGATTACCTCTTCCTTAGGGTCGGCGGTAAGGGAGACCCGAAGAGTATCACCGATGCCAAGATAGAGGAGAATGCCGATTCCTAAGGCACTGCGGATAGCCCCAGCTCTAGGTAACCCAGCTTCAGTGATACCCAGGTGCAAGGGATAGGGCATCTTCTGGGCAATGAGCTGGTAGGCCTTAATAGTGGTAGGGACATCGAAGGCTTTGAGGGAAACCTTGATGAGGTCGAAATCCAGGCTCTCCAGAAGGTGTATTTGCTCTAAAGCAGCCTCTGCCATCCGCTTAGCCAGAGGGACTCGAGGGTTTACGGCTTTGGGCAGGCTGCCGGCGTTTACTCCAAGGCGAATAGGGACTCCCCTGGGCTTGGCAGCTTGAACAATAGCCGCAATCTGTTCCGGTTGGCTGATATTACCTGGGTTAAGCCGAAGTCCGTCCACACCTGCCTTCAAGGCGGCTAGGGCAAGGCGGTAGTCAAAATGGATATCAGCAATAAGAGGGATATGAATAGCCCGCTTAATGGAGGAGAGGGCTTGAGCCGCCTCTTCATCAGGCACAGCTACCCTGATTAGCTCACAGCCATATTCCTCTAACTCATGGATCTGGCTGGTGGTGGCAGCTACATCCCTGGTATCAGTTTTGGTCATTGACTGGACAACGATGGGAGCATCACCACCGACAGTTATGTCACCTATTCTTATCGGTTTTGAAGTTCTACGCTGCCTCATAGACCAAAGTCCTCCCCCCTGATCAAGCGAAGAATATCACTGTAGAATACCAACACAAAAAGGGCGATAATAAAGGCAGTTCCTATGGCATAGGCCAAGCGCACCATGCGGGGAGAAAGACGTTTGCCCCGACGAACCCCCTCTATTAGAGCCACTACCATCCCTCCTCCATCCAAGGGGGGAACGGGGATAAAATTAAATAGAGCAAATCCCATGCTGATGAGGCCACCCAAGAATAGCACATTGCTCAGACCGAAGGACCTCACTGCCTCTACGGTTAATTGCCCAGCTCCTACCGGTCCCACCACTGCCTTGCTAGGGTCTTCCTTAATAATATCTAGGGACTCGTATATCATGTTGGGCATGTCAACCAGGAAATCGCCACCACGGCGAAGGGCTTGCCAAAAGGGTAATTGTTCCTTCTCGATATGGGTATCACTGACCCATTGGGCATTAAGTCCCTGATCTCCGTTCTGGGAACTCAGCTCCAAAGTGGTGGAGAGTATCTCCTCACCCCGGAGCAGAACTACTTCTATTTTCTCCCCCGGTTCAGCAGAATTTATGGCCTCAGACATACTCCGGGCACTATAAATAGGATGATTATTGATACCTAGGATGGTATCACCCGCTCGAATGTCTGCCTCTTCTGCTGGAGAGCCCCCTTCCACCTCAGTCACTATTCCCCAACACAGCACAATTCCGATGGTGTACCGACCCAGTTCATGGTTAAATTCCGGCACCAAGCTAATTTCAGGAAGCTGCAGTCCGTTCCTTTCCAGAAGTAAGGTCTTTGTGTTTTCTCCGTTTGAATTCACCGCCTCCTGCACGTCTTCCCACTGGTGAATCTCCTGTTCATCTACTTCTAGGATTATGTCTCCAGGTTTAATACCCCCTTCCTCCGCTGGTGAGCCCTCCGCTACCGAGTGTACCATAACCCCATCACCAATGATCGCCTCTGTCGGCACCATGAAAAAGGCACTCAGAAAAACAAAGGCCAGAAAGACGTTAACCAGAGGTCCAGCAGCAAACACGCCCATCCTTGTCCATGGACCTTTACCGGCTAGGCCGCCGGGCACGGTAGGATCATTTTCTCCAGTGGCTCTGACGAAAGCCCCCAGAGGTATGAGGTTGACGGAGTAAAGGGTTTCCCCTCGCTTGATGGCAAAAAGTCGAGGAGGAAAGCCAATACCAAACTCTTCCACTGCTATCCCAGCTCTCTTGGCAGCAATAAAATGTCCCATTTCGTGAGAAGAGACCAAGACAAAGAGAACCGCAATAAAGCTAATGATAGCTACGGCGATGCTCATAGTTTATCCCGCTCTCCAATTCTCAGCGTATTCCCTGGCCCAGGCATCAGCGGCTAAGATCTCCTCCAGGAGAGGGTGGCTTATGCTTTGATGGTGTTCCAGGGTCTCCTCCACTAATCTAGCAATATCTAGAAACCCAATGCGATAGGAAAGAAAAAGTCCTACTGCCACTTCGTCAGCAGCACAGAGCACCGCAGGATAAGTGCCACCCTTTTCTCCCGTCTCCATAGCCAGCCGAAGACAAGGAAATCGAGTCAAGTCTGGTGGCTCAAAGTTAAGAGAGGTAAGTCTACCCCAATCAATCCTAGGGAGCTGAGGGTTGAACAGCCTTTCAGGATAAGAGAGAGCGTACTGGATAGGCAAACGCATATCGGGTGAGCTTAATTGCGCCTTGACTGAGCCATCAGCAAACTCTACTAGCGAGTGCACTATACTCTCAGGATGGATTAACACGTTGATATGCTGCAGAGGTAAATTGAATAACCAATGGGCTTCAATAATCTCCATACCCTTATTCACCAAGGTCGCTGAGTCAACCGTCACCTTCTCCCCCATTTGCCAGGTAGGATGCTTGAGGGCTTGCTCTGGGGTTATGGCCGCTAGTTGCTCCATCGGGTAGCGGAGAAAGGGTCCTCCTGAAGCGGTGAGGATTAATCGGGCTACTTTTTCCTTAGGCTCACCACGCAGGCATTGCCAGATAGCACTATGCTCACTATCTATAGGGGTAATTTCTACCCCGTACTGCTTTGCCTCAGCCATAACTAACTCCCCGGCCATTACCAGCACCTCCTTGTTAGCCAGGGCAATTTGCTTCCTCGCTCGAATTGCGGCCAGAGTAGGGGCTAGACCAGCTTTGCCTGAAGTGGCTACCACCACAAGGTCAACATCAGGATGGGAAGCCATCTCTTCTAGGCTGAGGAACGAGGAATAGGGAACAGGGGACAAGAGGCTCCTTCCTTGTTCCTCCTTCCCTGTTCCTTGAATGGAGAGCAATTTAGGCCGAAATTCCTCCACTTGCCGGGTCAAGAGTTTGACATTCTTTCCTGCTCCCAGAGCTACTACGCAAAATCTATCCTTCAAGGCACGCACTACTTCCAGTGTCTGCTGACCTATGGAACCTGTAGAGCCAAGGATAGCTACCCGCTTTAGTCCACCACCCATATGACATAATAGTATACAATAACCCCAGTGAAGACAAGGCTATCTATACGGTCGAGGATACCGCCATGCCCAGGTATCAAGCTCCCCGAGTCCTTCACCCCTGCTCTCCGCTT
>CAZNKW010000137.1:0-3881 GCA_964573655.1 uncultured Dehalococcoidia bacterium | reverse complement strand
AACCCAATTGACCTGCTGCCATATTGGTGGCTATTAAGGGAAAGGAGAGGTATATGAGCGCCAAAGAGAGGTATGATGTTATTGTTGTCGGTGGGGGACCCAATGGGCTGGGGATAGCTGCCTATCTGGCCAAGTGCGGTGTCAAGGTATGTCTCTGCGAGAGCAGGCTCGAGGTCGGCGGCGGTTGCGAGACTATTGAGCCTATCCCTGGCTTTAGGATTGAGCCACATGCCGCCTACAACTATGCTGGCGCCTCCCCTGCCTGGGGTCAGTTGGAGCTATGGAAGTATGGCCTGAGGATAGTGCCTTGTGAGGTGTGGGGCACCGCTGTGTCCTCTGACTGCCGGCGAGTGACGGCTGCCAGTAATCAGAACAAAGAGGTAGTCAGGGAAGCTATGAAGATGTGGGGGGGTGATGTGGCGGCCCAACAGGAAGCCATTTACTCGATATTGGAGTCACCCGAGTGCACCGAGTTCCTCAGGTCCATCTACTGGACCCCCCCGCTACCGGAAGGGTACAGCCGTGACCCGAAGGACCTCCCCTGGGTCAAAACCATAAAGAAGCTACCTCTACTGGGCCAGGTATACGATGACAGCTGGCTTGACATGTCAACCTATGACATAAGCGACCTGCTGTGTTCGGAAGAGACCCAGAAGGTGGGTATCTGCGTAGCTGCCTATCAGAGCGGCCCCAATTACCTGTCTAAGGGCATGGGCATCGTCGGCACTGCTATCACTTTTCTGATCATGCATGCCTGCGGCGTCTTTCTGGGCGGCATGCATTCCTATGCCCATGCCACCATGCGCTGTGCCCTGGACCACGGGGCCACCGTTCTGACCAACTCCCAGGTGGAGGAGATCATAGTGGAGAACGGTGAAGCCAAGGGGGTGAGGCTGGCTGAGACTGCGCCACGGGCTAACAAGGTCATTTACGCTGACAAGGCGGTGATCAGTAATGCCCACGTGAAGAAGACCTTCCTCGAACTCATCGATGCCAAAAACCTGGACCAGGCTTTCTTGCAGAAGGTGAAGGACATTAACCTCAACGGAGGTAGCCTGTTCAAGCTGGACATGGTGGTCAAAGAGTTGCCGCGCTTCAAGGGCAAGGCAGGCGAATTCATGGACAGGCATCCGAGCCTGGGCTGCGTTTTCCCGGTAGACCGTATGGATGTGTTGAACAGGCAGAGAAATGCTGCCGACGCTGAGTGCAGGTTCCCCTCCTTCGACAAAGACGAGATAATCATGTATACTGTGCGCTCCAGCGTCTATGATCCGACTAGGTGCCCCCCTGGTTATCATGTTCTCTACAACTTCTTTCCGGTGCCGGTTCCCGAGTACTTCGTTGACGGCAAAGAGAACTACAACAAGCACAAGGAAGAAATGGTCGACGCCATGCTGAGCATGTATCGCAAGTACTGCACCAACATGGGCGACGACAACATAGTGGCCAAGTTCCCCCTGTCACCCCTGGATTCCTCAATCAGAAACATGGGCTTCGTGGGTGGCAACTGGGAGGGGATAAGGGTATGCCAAGACCAGTGGGGTGAAAACAGACCGCTGCCCGAGTGCGCCAGATACAGGACGCCCATCCACAAGCTCTATCTGTGCAATCAGACTTCCCATCCCGGTGGACTGGCGCTGATGGCTGTGCCTTACAACCTGATGCACATCCTCATCGAAGACCTGGGTCTCAAGCCGGGTGGCTGGTGGTATCCGTCGCCGTACTACGTCTCAGACCGGGAGGTCCACAGCGGTGAAGTATAGGGCTGGAAAGCCGAGTATGGCAACTGCAGGGCACTCTTCGAAGAAGGAGGCAATCTGATGCAGACACGATTCCCTTACCAGAACAAGGCGGAGTACAGCGAGAAGTTCCATCCGGTCATGCCCCCCGAGCTTGAATGTGATGTGGCTGTCATTGGAGGCGGGCCCAACGGTTTGCTGGCCGCAGCCTACCTGGCAAAGACGGGGCTGAAAGTTATCCTGCTGGAGAGAAGGGGGGAGATAGGCGGTGGGCTGGCCACAGAGGAGGTCCTTTACCCTCTGCATTATGCCAATACCCACGCCGTCTTCCACATGATGGTGGAGTACATGCCAGCTTTCACAGACTTCGACCTGGACAAGAGGGGACTGATGTGGATTGGCCCCAATGCTCAGACCGGGATGATTTTCAAGGACAAAAGCTCGATACTATTACACCGCATGGCGGAAGACACCTTTGACTGCCTCCTCAAGTATTCGCAGCAGGATGCCACCACTTTCTACAGCGAGATAATGCGCTTGAACCGAATGATGGACGAGATATTGGCCCCGGGCACCTACGTGCCGCCCCTGCCGTCCATGGAGCTGGTGGTGAAGACGCAGAAAACCAAGCTCGGCCGGGAGTTCCTGGAGATGATCGAGAAGTCACCTTACCAGTACGTGACGGAGACCTTCAAGCACCCCAAGGTGAGGGCGGTATTCCTCTACGTTGCCTGCATGTGGGGACTTGATCCTTCGGAGACGGGGGCCTTCCTTCTTCCGCTGATGATTACCCGCAGCATGCACAAGTTCCAGTGCTACGGCGGCTCACACAAGATGGCCGGGCTACTGGGCAAAGAGATTGTTACCAACGGTGGCCTTGTCCTGGAGAATGCCGAGGTGGTCAAGATCAATGTGGATGGGGGCAAGGTGAGTGGGGTGGAGCTTTGGGATGGCACCACTATAAAGGCCAAAGCGGTTGCCTCCACTCTTGACCCCCATACTACCTTCATCAAGCTGGTAGGAGAGAAGAAGATACCGGCCAACCTGGTCGACCGCTGCAAGACCTGGAAGTGGGACAAGTGGAGCCTCTGGACCTTGCACATCGCCACGGAGAAGCCATTGGAATACGACGTGGTCGATGACCCTCGGGTCAATGAGTCCCTGATGAACATAATGGGCTTTGAGAATGAAGATGAAGTGATGAAGTTCTACACTGGCGTCCGGGAGGGAAGGCTCGACTTGATAGGCGGTCATGCCACCTGTGAGACCCTTTACGACCCAACTCTTGTCGATATACCGGGCAGACATGTGTCTAAGTTCCAGTTCCCTGCCCCTTACGATCTGGATGGCAATTGCAAGAACTGGGAGAAGAGGAAGACGGAGATTGAGGATAAGGTCCTCGACCTGTGGTTCAGCCATATTAAGAACATGACGCGCAACGACGTGTATCTCAAGTCCAGCGAGTCGCCGGTGGACATCGAGAGAAGGATTCCCTGCATGGTCAGGGGAGCGATCAAGCACGGCGACTACAACACGCTCCAGATGGGTTTCTACCGGCCCGACGAGAGCTGCTCTACTACCAGGACGCCGGTACAGGGCCTTTACGTGTGCGGGGCTTCGACATATCCCGGTGGCATGGTAACCGGCGGCCCGGCTTACATTGCCAGCAATGCCATCGCTGAGGATATGGGGGTCAAGAAGTGGTGGAAGACGCCAGCCTTTGTTGAGAAATACGTGGAGCAATATCTAAAGGACTAGTGAGACACTGCCCAATCGGCGTGTTATAATAATGGCGAACCATTGAAGGAAAGGAGGCATACATGGCTACGGAGGAAAGGTATGATGTAGTGATTATAGGCGCGGGGCACAATGGCACCACCATGGCAGCGTATTTGGCCAAGTGTGGCCTGAGCGTCTGTCTGCTGGAGGAGAGGCCGGAGGCGGGAGGTGCTCAGGAGAATTGTGACCCCATAGCCGGAGTTCACACCAGTCCCCATGCCGTGGGTCTCTACGGGGGACCAGCCCCTGGCTGGGAGCAACTGGAGCTGTGGAGGTACGGTTCCCGCATGGACTGGAAAGCTTTGAAGGATGCTGGCACGGGGGTATTGAGCCTGGTTCATATGACCACGGAGGGGTGTGTGC
>CAZNKW010000136.1:0-3926 GCA_964573655.1 uncultured Dehalococcoidia bacterium | reverse complement strand
AAAGGGCTGTGTAAAAGACGGCTTTAAGCCACCTATCCCTATTCATATCTACAACTTTGCAGGGGCGGACGTCTCTGTCCGCCCCCCTTTGGGGACGACACAAAGTTCGTCCCCTACGGTTGTTTTTAGACAGCCTGATCAATTTTATAGGAGTTGCTAGATGACCTCTTATTTACTGAGATTGAAAACTAGCTGATATTAGTATAAACTGGTTAACAAAGGAGATTGTCTATAGCCAGGAAGTTTAGGAGGGCAACGGTGGAAACGGAAAACAAGGCAGCTATGCCGCCTGCTAACGAACCTAAACTTGCTCCAAGTATGCACCAGCGTAAGAGCAAGACTAGCAATAGAGCTTACGAGTTCATCAAGGATCTGGTGAGTCTAAGCCGGGTGTCGGCAGCAGTCAGCAGTCTTACCGATTTGGAAACTGTTCTTAGAGTTGGCTTGAATAGTGTGCTTAGTATTATGAATGGGGAGGTGGGGGGGATTATGCTTATAGATGAGGAGACGAAGACGTTGTCCTACCGTGTCTATCACGGTCTATCTGATAGATATGCTGCGGAAATGCGTTTACGCCTCGGTGAAGGAATCGCTGGAAAGGTAGCTCAAAGTGGCAGGTCGACGCTTTTGGAGGACATCTCTTTAGAACCAGAGGCTGCTCGCCTTGACCTGATAAGCACGGAAGACTTAAGAGCATTCATAAGCATTCCTCTTCGAGCTAGAGAGCATATCCTCGGAGTAATGAATGTTGCTAGTCATACACCACGTCGCTTCACTAGGGAAGATTTGCATCTCCTGGGCTCCATTGGAGACCAATTAGGCATAGCTATTGAGCATGCAGAGCTATACGAACAATTGAGAAAGGGTAGGGAAAGGTACCGACAGTTAGCACATCAGCTCCTCATAGCTGAAGAGGAAGAGCGTCGGAGAATTGCTCGGGAACTACATGATGAAACCAGCCAGACCATGGCTGGCTTGGCACTCAATTTACAGACACTCTTAGATATGGCTGATATGCTTGGAATTCAAGATGCTGAGTTCAAATCCAGGTTAAAGAGAGCACATTCTCTGGCAATTCAGACGGGCACCGAGGTAAGCCGATTGATAGTCAACCTCCGCCCTGGTCTCCTAGATACACTGGGGGTCATTGCGGCTATTCGTCAGTATGCTGAATCAAGTCTTACTCCTTTAAATATTAACATCTCTTTTGAGTTTGAGGAGATGAGAAGCCCCCCACCACCAGAAGTAGAAGTAGGACTCTTCCGTTGGGCTCAGCAAGCTATAGGCAATATTGCCCAGCACTCTCAAGCTAAGAACGCAACTATATCAATGAGACCAGAGGGTAATGAACTGGTGCTGAGTATCAGTGATGATGGTAAGGGTTTTGATGTCTCACAGATTACTGGTATAGAGCCGACCGGGCGAGGTGCTGGCCTATTTGGCGCCAAGGAAAGGGTAAGGCTATTGGGTGGTGAGTGCTCAATCCAGTCGCAATTAGGGCAGGGGACCACAGCTACAGCCAGAATTCCTATAATTTGGGGCATGACAAATGCCAAAGATAAGAGTATTAATAGTAGATGACCATACCATTGTGCGGGATGGTATTTGTGCTTTGCTTAACCTGGCCGGGGATATAGAAGCGGTGGGCGAGGCCGCCAATGGCAGGGATGCACTGGAGATGGTTAGAAGGCTTTCGCCTAACATAGTGCTTATGGATATAGCCATGCCTCTTATGGATGGTCTGGAAGCAACCCGCCGAATACATAAAGAGTTTCCTGACACAAAGGTGATAGCACTGACCCAATACGAAGACAGGGAATATGTCCTCCCTGTTATTGAAGCTGGAGCCAGCGGTTTTATTAGTAAAATGGCCGCATCCTCAGAGCTTACCTCAGCGATTCGGTCTGTGTACCGTGGGGATTCCTTCCTATCTCCATCTATTGCCAGACTTCTGCTCGAAGACTATCGCCAGCTAGCGAACGTAGGGAGAAAACAGAACTCCTCCAAACAGTTGACCGACCGGGAGAGGGAGATATTAAAGTTGCTGGCAGAAGGGCACTCCACTAAGGAGATAGCCCGAATGCTGGGCATTAGCCCCAAAACTGTAGAAAGACACGAGACCAACCTTAGAGCTAAGCTGGATATCCACAGCCGGCTTGAGCTGTTTAAATATGCCCTGCGCAAGGGCATTATTACTGCCTGAAACCAGTACCTCGCAGCACTCACAGTGACATCTCTTCCCCAAACTACCCCCATTGCCTGAAAGCATTATCAATATAAATGAGGGATTAACCTCAAAAAATTGCTGCCTTATCCTCCCATCATTTGAGGTAAATGCCTCTATTCCTTCGGGGGATTTCATTTTACAATCTAACTAGACGAACAGGATAAGCTACCAGAATTTATGGCGGGAGGCGAGGAGATGGAAAGGAAAACTAAGATTCTACTGGTGGATGACGAGTCAGAGTTCATCGAAGATATTCAAGCCAAATTACTGGCAAAGGGTTGGCAGGTGTTTATCGCCGGCTATAGATCACAGGCAGAAGAGATAGCTCGTCGTGAAAAACCTGATCTGGTTATTTTAGGCACGATGTTGCCACGTGGGGACGCCTTCATGTTTCACCAGTGGCTGAAACAGAGCCGCAATTTCAGAGAAGTGCCTCTCATCGTGGTTGATGCTCCCCTGGAAAAGGCATTGATTAAGGGGTGGCGAATGGACGAAGGCTTAAGGCTTGAGGCTGAAGAATATATGATTAAGCCAGTTGAGCCAACCTTGCTGGTGAGCCGGGCTGAGAAATTGCTGGATAGGACAACGAGGAGAATCAGCGTGCTGGTGGTAGATGACCATGCTGTAGTCAGAGAAGGGATTTGCGCTTTACTGAGTCTGCAAAAAGACATGGTGGTGGTGGGTGAGGCGGTTGATGGACAAGACGCTATTGAGAAAGTGCGCCAGATGATGCCAAACGTGGCAGTGATGGATATCGTCATGCCAGTGATGAGTGGGCTTGAAGCAACAAAAAGAATAGCCGAAGAATTTCCTGAGACAAAGGTTTTGATTCTAACCCAGTATGACGAAGAAGAGAATATGTTTGTTGCCAAGCAGGTGGGGGCTTTTGGCTTCATTGCCAAGAAAGCTGCCAGCTCTGACCTCTTAACTGGTATAAGGACCGTTGGTGAAGGAAGATATTTCCCCCGCTCTTTTGCCTACGTATCTGCTCACTGGAAGGAAGGGATGACGAGATAAGTGAGCTTTGGGCATTCTACTCCCTAGTCGCTTCTGAAGGAGAATGTTGGTTTGCAACCGAAGCCGATAACTGTTACCCTTGACGGCCGGGAGGTAAGTGGTTATCCGGGGATAACTATCCTAAAGCTGGCACAGGAATCAGGCGTAGAAATCCCTACACTCTGTCATGATAGCCACTTGTCTCCAACGGGCGCTTGCCGCCTCTGTCTGGTAGAGAATGAACAAAGCGGCGCCTTGCTGGCATCTTGTGTTACACCCATAGCATCGGGGATGGTCCTCAACACGCATTCCCCTCGAGTCATGGAGCACCGTAAAACCATAGTCAAGCTAATGCTGGCTAGCCATCCTGATTCTTGCATGGTGTGTGATAAGGGCAACCGCTGCCAATTGCGCCAGATTGCCTCAGATATGGGTATCGGACTATCAGCACTTCAGAGGATTCCTCAGCTATCTGCTCTTAAGGAAGTCAACCCGTTCATTGAAAGGGACTTAACCAAATGCATACTATGCACCAAGTGTATTCGGGCGTGCCAAGAGCTGGTTGTTGAAGGAGCTATTGACTACTTTCGGCGAGGGTTCGCCACCAAACCAGCAACGTTAAATGATTTACCGCTGGAGGATTCCGAATGCACCTTTTGCGGAACCTGTGTGGCATTGTGCCCCACCGGCGCACTAATGGAAA
>CAZNKW010000135.1:1655-3930 GCA_964573655.1 uncultured Dehalococcoidia bacterium | reverse complement strand
GAATCTTATGCTAACCGTGAGGATGAAGTTGCCCCCGTTTGCTCTTCACACCCTCTGGCGGTAATATGAAATCGACCTTGTCCAAGAGGTAACACAGTCATGACCAGGCTTATCGAAGACAGATTCAATCAATGGGCACAGGGGAAAAGCGCCATTCAAGCGAGAGTAAGTATTTATGAAAGGATAAGGGACATACCTTATGCTGTAATCCCCGAACTTATTGACTCGGAGAGATATATAGAAATACTCAGGGTGAAAAGGGGCTCATGCACGCCGAAACACTTCCTCCTCTGTGCTATGTACCAAAGGCTGGGAATGACGGTATTATATGCGGTCTACCCCTTCAGATGGGATGAGCTGGAAGTCAATTATCCACCAAGGCTGAGGACACTGGCCAAGGCTGTGCCCATAAGCTACCATCTCACCTGCAGGGTAGATATAGATGGGAGACTGGTTTTGGTTGACGCTACCCTGGACCCGGCATTGAAGAGGTTAGGCCTCCCTGTAAACGAGAGGTGGGATGGAAAAGGCAATACATTGCTGCCCATGAAACCCTGTGGGGAAGAACAACTATACCACCCTTCCGAGGCATACCTGCGGGCCCAACCTGATGAAAAATGGCTCGCCTTTTACCAGGAGCTTAACCTGTGGTTGGAGGAACTGAGAAAGCTTTGATGGCGATTGGAGCGATTGTCATGGTCAGTCGAAGCCGTGCCAAGTCACCAGGGTTTCCAGCGGCTCCCGATCGCTGTGGAATTTCGCCGCCGGGCTGGAAAAGTCCGGATAACCCACAGCCAACCCCACAATAATACGCTTCGACTGCGGTATATTGAGCAGGCTGCGGAGAACATCAGGGTACCACACTGCGGCAGCCAAGGCACAGGTGCCCACACCATAGTGCCACGCCGCCAGCATCAGGTTCCCCAGGGCTAACCCTACGTCCACCAGTGACCACTCCCCCAAGGAAGCATCCATATAGACTATTATCCCGTTGGGGGCATGGAAAAACTGAGGCATGGACAGCCACCAATTTGTCCTAGCCTGCCTGTCCTCTTTGGCTATTCCCAATTCCTGGAAAAGACGCCTTCCGTTCCTTTTCCCCCGCTCCAGGTACGCACCCGTCAACTGAGGCCAGGGCAGGTCAGGATTTGTCTTCTCTCCGGAACCGACCTTCTCCATAATGGCTGCCCTGACCTTATCCATCACCTCTCCGCCGAGCACAGCGAACTCCCAAGGCTGGGTGTTATCCCATGAAGGGGCCCTCAGCGCCGCCTCCAGGATAGCCCGGAGGACCTCTTTGGGTACGGGGTCTGGTTTAAAGGCACGCACGCTCTTCCGACTGTTAATAGCTTCGATGACATCCATAAGGGCCCTCCTTCTGCCTGTTTATCTTCATCTGTTCAGAATTAGTAGGTGGGATGATAAGCTGCCGCAAAAAGGCTGGAGTGGCGTCACCTGTCCAGCTTGTACTCCCACTGGCAGCAGACATCGCTATAGCTCGTTCTAGGAGGCACCTTGAGGCCAATGACCTTGATGTCGGGGTTGAAGTAATGAGCTATGAGAGCCATGAGCCTCGGTTCCAGCTCCTGGCATATCCGCTTCTCACGCCCCGTCCCCTCTTTTTCCAAGGCAAACAAAGTGGGGCAGGTGTAATAGGTGACTATAGCGTGGTCATTGCTCCTCAGGTCTATCTTGTATTGGTAAATCCACATCCAGGGGCAGACCTGAATATACTTCATTAGCGTGGCCACGTCCTCGCCGTGGATGTTTAACAGGCTGCTTATCAGTTGCACCTCGTAGAGCTGAGCCTTTTCCCAGACTCTGGTATCGCAATCAAAAGCTTCATCATTACCCCACTTGTCCATCACGGCAAGATACCAGAAACCATCTATGCGGAGCATATACTCGCAGTACGCCTTGAGAAGCCTGAGCAGCGTCTCTCGGGCGAATTTGTCATAGCTGAAGTTGGGATCGAACTTCCCGCTGTAGTCTACTAACTCCATCGTATTGCTCTCTGGATATCTTACTTTCAAAGGGTGGCCTAATTATACTGGATTACCGCTGAAATCGAAAGGCTTCACAGCGGGGCAGTCCCCCTCTTCCTCGAAGGGTGAGGGTGAAGTTTCCCCCCTCCCTCTATCTCCCTCCCGCCAGGGGAGGGAGGATACGTATTACCATCTCCCTCGACATGAGAGGGCTGGGCCTGCCCTGAGTTTGTCGAAGGGTGAGAGTGTGGGCAATTGCAGGGCCAAAAAATCGTCTGACAAGGCAGTGT
>CAZNKW010000135.1:0-1555 GCA_964573655.1 uncultured Dehalococcoidia bacterium | reverse complement strand
AAGGGTGAGAGTGTGGGCAATTGCAGGGCCAAAAAATCGTCTGACAAGGCAGTGTTAGCCCTGCCCCTGGCGGGGGATTGTCCCCTACTGACTACCACGCTGCCTGCTTCTTCTCCAGATGGTAGTGGTACACCATCGGCGCTACGTTCAAGGCTGAGTCCACCGCCTGCTGCGTACCCATGAAGCCGCTGCTGCCGGCATCGAAGCCGACGTAGAATAGCCCCGGCAGAGGAGACTTAGCCGATGCCTTGTGCTTACCACTCTGAGCTATGGTTACCCCCACACCCACAGCCTCTCCTCCCTGGCCAGGCATCACCTGGTCACGGCTGATGGCCGATACTTGGGCTGGCCCGGCGTATGCCTCTCTGGATTCGATGGCCGGCACCATCTCAGGGAAGATTTCAGCCATCTGCTGGTCCACTTTCTTCCACAGCATCTTTATGGTTTTGTCCTCGGGAGCGGGCGAGCAGGGAGTGCCCAGAACCAGGAGCTGCTTCCCCGGAGGACCCATGTTGGGGTCGTAGTTAGTGGGTACTATCATAGTTATGACTACATCGGCGGGTACCTTGCCTGCCCTAGCCTCTTTGTAGCGCTCCAAATCCCACCAACCGTCTTCGGACCAGATCTGGTACAGGGCATATGGCAGCACTGGCTGGCTGAGAATATAGCGGCAGCCGGTGAACCCCATGCTGGGGAGCAGGTCCTTAACATAGCTGACATAGCTCTTGTCGAAGTGCTCCTCACCCACCAGCTTGAGCACCGTAGGGTGGATGCCGGCATTGCTTATCACGATGGGGGTCTTGAAGACGGTGTCTTTAGTGGTCACACCGCTGACCCGGCCATTGTCTACAGTGATCCTCTCCACCCTGGTCCGAGTCTTGACCTCGCCACCGTTATCCTGGAGCACCTCAGCCATGTCCTCCACCAAGCGCCCGAAGCCGCCGGCCGGATAGCCCAGGGGCTGGTTCATAATGCGCTGGAAAGCCTTTGTCACCTCTGACATGGGAACCAGGTCAACCATACCCACGTTTAAGGCGTGGGTCAGATAAGCAAAGTATTCATAAAGAGGTCGTGGTATGTCATCGTACTGGGCGAGGTATTCCTGAACAGTGGTATCATCCAGGGTATCTATCTTTTCAGGGGGCATTATGGCCACGTCTGTCAGCACCTGCAAGGCAACCTGGCGTTCCTTGGCATTCAACCCCCACTCGTCGAACAGGGCATTGGGGTCCGGTAGCACATAGGGGTCCATCTGGGTAACACTTTGTAACCACTTCCCACCTCGACGTCGATACACCACCGCCACGTCCTTCAGGATGACCCTGAATTTAGACTCTATCCCCAGCGCCCTGAAGGCCTCCAGCCAAGCCCCACCAGTTGTAGGTAGACCGCCCATGGGCCACATCTCACACCTGAAGCCTTTTACAGATACGCTCATCGCTTTGCCGCCTACCCGGTCGTTCTTCTCCAGCACCAGGACCTTAAGACCCCTCTTGGCCAGCAGGGCGGCACAGCAAACGCCCCCCGGGCCTGCGCCCACCACGATCACATCATA
>CAZNKW010000134.1:1761-4006 GCA_964573655.1 uncultured Dehalococcoidia bacterium | reverse complement strand
CTTTTTCAGCAAACTTTAGAATATGGTGGTGAAAAGAAGAACGAGGCCCACTATGACAATGATTCCCAAGACTGTGCCCAGTGCCCCTAACCCGGCACAACAGCCACCACCATTTTGCATCCGTTGAGCCATTATCCCTCTACAGCGCTTCTTTCTTTGCTGACATTATAGCAAATGGGTAATTTCAGTTACAATGTCGAACCTCGGGGCTGTTTAATTTTGCTTTCCCGTTCAATTTTTGGGCATCTTAATAGCTCTTCACCCCCAAATTTTTGTAGTTGCCTTTATTCCCAGAAAAATCCGAAGATTTTTCTGGGTGACGCTATCAGGCACAACTGCCCCCCGATATATCGGGGGGCAACTACAGTTTCAACAGCCCCGAAGCTTGGCTAACCCCTTCTCAAAAGCAGCTACACTAACGACTTATAAAGCCTGAGGTTATCTTAAGACTTTATGCTCCTGGTGTAGTCCAACCTTGAATCTGCATCGAAGCTGACTGTGGTATAATGTCGGAGAAGGCTGTAGCATGTCGGTCAGCAGCAGGGTGGCACACCGACTGGCTGTAGACTGTGAAAGGAGGGACAGCTATGTTAACCTACGTTATCCTTATGAACTTGACGGAACAGGGTATCAAGACCATCAAGGAAGCCCCTAAGCGGCTTGATGCCTTTGAAAAAACTCTTGAAAAGGCAGGGGGAAAACTTATCGGTTTTTACTCAGTTCTAGGAGAATATGACTACGTTGCTGTTGCAGAGATCCCCACGGAAGACGTGGGTATGAGCTTGCTACTTTCGTTGGGTATGCTTGGGAACGTCAGGACAAAAACGCTCAGGGCATACCCGAGGCAAGAATTCGTCAAGATAGTGGGTAAGTTGCAGTAGCCTCTGCCATGCATTCAGCAGTGAGGATACCTCTACACCCACTTCTGACCCAAACGCAGCCTGGTGTGCCACTCTGCAGGCAGAAGAAAGCTAGACTAGACTGGCCCGAGGAATCTCACCAACAGCGGCGCCTTGTAGAACTTCAGGCTGTCCTCAAACCTTATGCCCTTCAAATCACCCCATGCATGACCCATTAGGCTCACCAAATCGGCCCTATTTCTTCGACTGAATTAGCCCAATTAGCCTTACGGAATGCCCGGCAACGTAGATAGGATAAAGCATCGTCGAGATATCAATTATACCTTTGTAAGCACAAGGAGGTTGAATGGCAGGCATCTGTCCTCCTCATCACTGGGATATCGGCATGGTAGCCACTGATGACGTATATCTTGCCCATTGCAAAAAATGTGGCGCAGAAAGAACTTACCCCGCTTGCATTGATTGGGAACTAGAAAAGATAACGCCCGTCAGTATCAGTGGGAAAATGGCCATCAGTGTGGAACCAGTCAAAAGGAGCAAAAGGAGACGACCTGGCCGCCCTCCGAAATGGGAGTGATCGGAAAGGCACTTTGCTCGCTCAGGGTCTGCTTTGTGTCATGGCTGCCAGTTGCCTCATATATTGCGACCGCAGTTGCCTGAAGAATTCATGATAAGCCTCGGTGCGGTAATCGGGGTAAGTCCATTCCAACGGCTGAAATTGTTTTTGGCGGAAGATTAGGGTGACCTCCCCATATATACCGCTCCCTAGATAAAGACGATGCGCATAGTCTTTGGTAGTAGCCAAGACCACCTTGGCGGCTGTTAAATATCCTGGGTCAAAGTTCACCAGCCGCTTTCCCCCTTCTGACAGGGTTTGCTCCAGGTTGTTGGTGAACAGTTTGATATCTACCAGTCTATCAGGAGTTACCAGATCACCAAATCCCAGGAAGACCCTTTTGAGTCCCGTTCCCATCTCTGCTTCGTAGTAGTCTGTATAATTGAAATCGAGCGCCTGGCTGGACAAGTCAACTGTTCCCAGTTTTTCTTCCAGCAGGTGGCACACCTGGGGTAGAAGCGATAGCCGAGCTATCAGCAGGCCGACAAAGATCTTGACTTTTTGGGGTTCCCTAGCTTTTCCCATCACCTATCTACTCTTGATTGTTCTTATTATCAACCCATCCCGGACAGGCTTTGACACAAAGTCCGCAGACGTATTGCCCAATGTGGCGTGTCCTGCTGAACTCTCTTAACTGCTGGTAACAGGCCGAGTGGTCAAAAGCAGTTGCCTCTCTCTTAATTGCCTTCGCTGGGCAAACAGCTAAGCAGCGCTGGCAGGAACCGCAATCCCTTTGCAGGGGATGACCAGGCTGAAGAGGAAAGTTGGT
>CAZNKW010000134.1:0-1661 GCA_964573655.1 uncultured Dehalococcoidia bacterium | reverse complement strand
TGGTAATAAAGGAGATTCGGACCATCCTCCAGGGTGTTGAGTACCGCTGTGGACAGGTGCACAGCTACTACTATTGCCAGGGGAAACGCCTCTATGAGCCCCGCAGGAAATCCCTGAAAGGTATTCCTTTCCTGCCGTATGTCTGCTACCCCCAGCAAATCGAGCGAGGTCTCTCGTCGGAGTTCCTCTAGAAGGTTTTGGCTGTCGTCAAAGCTAAAGACCATTCTGGCTCAATGTTTCAGGTGTTTGGTGCCACCCTGAGCGAGATTCTTCGGTCGCTTCGCTTCCTCAGAATGACAGAGCGGGTTATTTATCGCTCTCGTGTACCAGAGATTGCACATTTTGATGAAGTGTGATCCAACAAGACGCCCTTTCGTTATATTTATCCCGAAGGTGTGTCACCCCTTCCGGTTGGCAACCCCTGGCGGAGAATCAACATCTTAATCAGCGTAAAAGGAGATAGCCAGAATGCCAGGTCCGGCATGGACTCCCATGCCAGGGGTGAACTCGGTAAGATAAAGTTCAGCACAGTGGAATCTTGAACCGACCTCTGTCTTGAGCTGCTCTCCTTTCTCCAGTTCATCAGCATGGTGTACCATGACATGCACTCTGGAATCCCCTACCCTCTCTGCCATTGTCTGCAGCATGTGCTCTACAGCCTTTGCTTCTGTCCTTGGACGTGCTAGAGGCGTTGTTTCTCCTATTGAGGTAGAATGTTCGACGACAGGCTTCATATTCAATATTGATCCAGCCCAGGCTGCCGCCCTGGCAATACGCCCGGTTCTGGCCAGATAGAAAAGGGTGTCCAGCATGGCAAGGAGATTTACCCTGCTGATCATGTTTCGTGCAGCATTATGTACCTGGATTAGCTCTGCCCCTTGGCTGGCAATACGAGCCGCCTCAAGGACAACAAACCCTAATGCACCAGCCACAGCGCGGCTGTCAATTACCTCAATAGCGGTGTTTGGGATTACCTCTTTAGCCATCTCCTTGGCTATTAGTGCTGTGTCGAAGGTTTTGCTTTGCAGACTAGTAAGGGTTATACAAAGTATACTTTCCGCTTTCTGGCTTAACTGGCGGTAGGCGTTTAGAAAATCCCCTGCTGACGGAGTTGAGGTAGTGGGGAGGTCCTTTCTTCTCCGCATAATCTTATAGACTTCGCTGGGGCTTATATCAACCCCGTCGCGGTAGCTTTTGCCTTTATAGACTATCAGGATGGGCACTAAGCAAATATCATACCTTTCTACTAGCTCTATGGGTAGACAACAGGTGCTGTCAGTAAGAATAGCAACCCTTTTCATTAAAGGCTACAAACGGGTCTCTCACTTAAAGATACTTGCAGGCTTCTATTGTTCACTCAGAGTATACCTTAACTACTGCAATAATACCATCTGGCCTAATGACGCTGCAGCTTTGATAGTCGTAGCGTCGCCTCTCCTGAGGCGACGAATAATATCAAATCGCTGCCATAGCAGCATATAATGCTGGTTTTCTTTTCCTTAGCGGGAGGGGCGAGCCTGGGGAGATACACTACTCGCATCAGTGAGGGGGCACTTCCATTATGTCATTGCGAGGATGTCTAAAAACCTCGTGTAGAAGTGTCTGTCTCCGACCCTCGTGGTCTCCCGAAATTGTGGGTAGGTTGCCCGACGTCGGGCAAC
>CAZNKW010000133.1:0-4007 GCA_964573655.1 uncultured Dehalococcoidia bacterium | reverse complement strand
AGGTATCCCTCTCGCACCCGATGATGGAAGGCTAATTCCTCCCTTTCAAAGCGGTCTTTTCTGGCTGACCTCTTGCGGGCCAGTCCTATTTCAACAGGAAGGTCCAGCAGGATAACCAGGTCAGGACGCAGACCCTGAGTGGCCATAGTATTAACAGTCTGAATAACATCCAAGTCAAGCCCTCGCCCGTATCCCTGGTAAGCCACAGTGGAGTCAGCATAGCGGTCACAGATAACCATGGTATCCCTTCCCAAGCTGGGGCGAATCACCTCGGCTACTAACTGGGCACGAGAGGCGGCAAAAAGAAATAGCTCAGCGAGCGGTGAAATCTTTGAGTCTTTAGTCTGCTTCAGGTAATGGCGAGCCTTTTTACCTAAAGACGTACCGCCGGGCTCATGGCTTAATACTACCGGGATGCCTGACTCTGATACTCGCCTATGGAGAGCTCTAGCCTGGGTGCTCTTCCCACACCCCTCCCCTCCCTCAAAGGTAACAAATAGAGCCAAGGCTCACCTCAGGAGCTTCTAAATATCTCCACCCTTCTTTGCGGTTCTTTCCCCAAACTACGAGAGGCAAGATGGGAGCGCTCTGCCATCAGATGTTGCAACCGACGGATATAGGCACTTCGTGGGCTGAGCTGCACTGAATCTTTCCCGTTGATGACTTGCGTGATGGCTTCCTCTGTTTCCCTTAGGGCCAGCTCAATAAGGGACGCTCTCCCCTTATTGGCAGACAAGGACTCCAGGAGCTGCCTTAATTCGCCTAGGGTACTACTTTTAAGGACATAGATCGGTAGACCAGCCAACTCGGCATCCCTCACCTTCTGTGGCTTTCTACGGTAATAAGCTTTGGAGGTCACCAAAAGTTTGGCATCCCTTAACCTAGGGGCAATGCTCACTTTGAGTTGCATTTCCTTAGCAGCCTGCTCTAACTTTGTCCGATTAATGCCAAAGAGATAAAGGCTGGGCAATTTTTCCTTGATGGGGACTGCTTCTTTAGCCTTGCTTTTAACGGCTATTTCAGCAAGGGAGAAGGGGAAGACCCTTTCCTCCTTTCTTTGCACCTCTCCTTTCTCATCCAGCCAGCGGATCTCCGTCATTACTGGCTGACCTCTGAGGGTGGCATCAACTACTTCAGCCACATCAGGATGGACAGCTACCCTATTGAAATCCTGGATCTCCACGACGACATCAAAAGTAGGCGGAGCCTTCCGCTCCAATATGGACTTCTGGGTTCTCCTTCGCCGCGCCTCCTCATCACTCAGGGTAACTGTTTGAATACCGCCAATAAGGTCAGAGAGGGTAGGGTTGAGTATCAGATTCTCTAAAGTATTTCCATGAGCTGTGCCTACTAATTGAACACCACGCTCAGCAATAGTGCGCGCTGCCGCCGCCTCCAGTTCAGTGCCAATCTCATCAATAATGATTGCCTGTGGCATATGATTTTCTACCGCCTCGATCATTACGGCGTGCTGCATAGTAGGAGTGGGCACCTGCATCCTTCGAGCATGCCCTATGGCAGGATGGGGTATATCTCCATCACCAGCGATCTCATTAGAGGTATCTACCACAATAACCCTTTTCCCTAACTCGTCAGCCAGGACACGCGCTACCTCCCGCAGCATGGTCGTCTTACCTACACCAGGACGTCCCAAGAGTAAGATATTTCTACCTGATTGAACCAGGTCCTCAATCAATTTCATGGTGCCAAAGACGGCTCGACCCACACGGCAGGTTAGACCCACAATGTGTCCCTGGCGATTAAGAATGGCGGAGATGCGATGGAGAGTACGTTCAATCCCAGCACGGTTATCACCGCCAAAAACACCAACTCGGCAGGCTACATATTCAATGTCTTGCTGGACAATTTCTTTGGGGCTGAGGACTATCTCATAGTTGAGGAATCTCGCCTCTGGAGGACGCCCTAAATCCATCACCACCTCTAAGAGTTCACTACGGTCCTCCCGCTTTTGTAATGGTTCAGAGATGGAAGGAGGCAAGATGGCCAATAAAGCGTCTAGGTCATCTATGATTGTTTTTTGCATTTCTCCTTAAGCATATATCGCCGCCTTGAGTTGGAGTGTGAAGAAAGGCACGAGTCATAAACTCTTCTCTACCAACCTCTACCTGCCAGTAACTCCTCTTCAGAGAGTGTCTTTATATCCAGTCCGGGCATAGCGGCCCGCAAGCCCTGAGACACTTCAGCAATAATCTGGGCATCCCGATAATGGGTAGTAGCTTTGACAATAGCCTTGGCCCTGGCCTCAGGGTCACTGGATTTAAAAATACCTGAGCCAACGAAGACCCCCTCAGCCCCCAACTGCATCATCAAGGCTGCGTCTGCTGGAGTGGCTACTCCACCGGCAGCAAAGTTGACTACCGGAAGTTTGCCGCTTTTACGAACCTCCAGCACCAACTCCAAAGGTGCCCCTAAAGCCTTCGCCTCGGCCACCAGTTCTTCCTCAGGCAGGTTTACCAGCTTACGAATACCATCCATAACTGCCCGCATATGCCTTACTGCTTCCACAATGTTCCCCGTGCCAGCCTCACCTTTGGTTCGAATCATGGCCGCCCCCTCAGCAATACGGCGTAAGGCTTCACCTAGGTCGCGGCAGCCACAGACAAAGGGAACCTTGAAATCGTGTTTCCAGATATGATGGGTCTCATCGGCAGGAGTGAGCACTTCAGACTCATCTATGAAATCTACCCCTAGGGCTTGCAGCACCTGCGCCTCTACGAAGTGTCCAATACGGCACTTAGCCATCACAGGGATAGACACCGCTTCCATGATAGCCAGGATTACTCCAGGGTCAGCCATACGAGCTACCCCACCAGCAGCACGGATGTCTGCTGGGACTCGCTCCAGCGCCATAACCGCACAGGCTCCAGCCTCCTCAGCTATTCTTGCCTGCTCTGGGGTGACCACATCCATAATCACCCCGCCCTTCAGCATCTGAGCCAGCCCGGTCTTGACCTTCCATGTCCCCCTTTCCATCCTAACCTCCTGCCCCCAAAAGGGTTGAGTAAGACTAACTTATGTTATATTTTATCTGAGAATGCGTCAATTTACAACACACCTCTCCCCATATAGCCCTGTAGGGACAGACCTTTAGGTCTGTCCAGCTCGGACGGGTCTGAAGACCCGTCCCTACATTTTTCAATGCTCTCAACAAAAACCGTATATAATATTGTATATTCCTCGAAAGACCGGGATGCGGCGTCTGCTGGAGGAAAGAGCTGTACGATACACTTATAGTCGGGGCTGGTCCCACCGGGAGCTACATCGCTAATCAATTAGCCAGCTGGGGGCACAAGGTAATCGTCTTTGAGCAGCGTCAAAGGGTGGGTGAGGCAGCTTGTTGCACCGGCATTTTGGGGAAGGAATGCCTTGAGGCCTTCCCTTTTGGCAAGGAAGCTATTTTGAGGGAGGCGAGGTCTGCCAGGTTCTTCGCCCCTTCAGGAGAATCCTTCCGAGTGCAAAAGGAGACCCCCCAGGCCTACATCGTGAACCGCTCGGTCTTCGATTCTGTTATAGCCAGAAGAGCGCAAGCACAAGGTGCAGATTACCTTTTGGATAGCCAGGTGAGAAATATCGCCATAGTAAGAGACCTTGTTTGTCTAGAGGCTGAGAATGGAGGGCAAAAGGCAAATTTTGAAGGGAAAACAGTGGTTATTGCCTCTGGATTCGGCTCCCAGTTGCCACCATCCTTGGGATTGGGCAAAAGCAACGACTTTGTTATGGGTGCCCAAGCAGAAGTGGAAGCAAAGGGAATTGACGAGGTGGAGGTGTATTTCGGCAACCACATCGCCCCGGGGTTTTTCGCCTGGCTGGTGCCTACCTCTCCAGGAAAGGCATTAGCTGGTCTCCTATCTCGCCAATATACCGGCTCACATCTGGAGAGTTTTCTTAGCCACCTAGCCAACCAAGGTAAGATAGCTTCCCCAGAGGCGAAGATAAGCTATGGGGCCATCCCTCTCAAACCTTTGCCTAAAACCTCAAGGGAGAGG
>CAZNKW010000132.1:0-4050 GCA_964573655.1 uncultured Dehalococcoidia bacterium | reverse complement strand
ACTATCTACAAAGACACCTACTCTGCAGACAAAGGGAGGCAGCCCAGCCACGATATTGGCCACCTGCTGAGGGGTCACCTGCCTCGGGCTGGGGGCAAAGACAAAGCCTAAAGCATCCGCCCCCCAGTTCACCGCCACTAGGGCATCCTCTAGATTGGTTATGCCACAGACCTTAACCTTTACCATCTTGACCACTACTCCTTCAGGGTAACCTACCCCGATTTATCGGGGGTGCTCTAGGCGTGGTCGGAGCAGATGCTCCGACCTACCCTATGTTCTCCCTTTAGCTCCTTGATTTTAACTTCCGGATCGGGACTGGAGACCAGTGCCTCACCCACTAGCACCGCATTTACCCCAGCATTCTTTAGAGCGATGACATCAGCGTAGGACTTGATCCCGCTTTCGCTGACCACGGTAACATCGGGGGGAATGAGGGGGCGGAGCCTTAAGGTTGTCCCCAGGTCAACGCTGAAATCAGCCAGATGGCGGTTATTAATGCCAATGGGATTTGCCCTGGCCTCAAGAGCTTTCTCCGCCTCTGGCTCACTATGCACTTCCACCAAAGCTGCCATCCCTAAGCTATGAGCTATTTCCATCAGTGCCGATAACTCCGATAGAGAAAGGAGTGCCGCGATTAGAAGGACAGCATCAGCACCGCAGGCTCGAGCCTCATATACTTGATAGGGGTCAAGGACAAAGTCCTTACACAGCAAGGGAAGGTGTGTTGCCTGACGTGCTGTAGCTAAATCGGTGAGGCTGCCTTTGAAGAAGGTCGGCTCAGTAAGCACAGAGATAGCCGCCGCCCCACCCCGAGCATAGCTACGGGCTAAGGTAGCTACATCAAGGTCAGGACAAAGCCACCCTTTAGAGGGAGAAGCCCGCTTAATTTCAGCGATAAGCTTAATCCCTTCCCCGCGCACCGCCCCCTGGAAATCCCGAGGGGCTCCGTATTTGCCCACAGAGCGCTTCAGCTCCCCCAGGGGCTTCTGTTGCTTCCTTCGGGCTAGCTGTTGCCGCACATCAGCTACTATCTGGTCAATCATCACTCCCCGAGGGTGTTTATTTGTCACCCTGAGCGGTAGCGAAGGGTCTCTAGATTCTTCCCCCGATAAATCGGGGCCAGAATGACAAAAATGATTATTAAGCGACCTCATCCCCTCACCCCCAGGCTTTGGCTCAAGTGAATGAGTTGCTCCAGTTTATTTAGCGCTCTGCCGCTGTCAATGGACTCAGCCGCCAAGCTGAGACCTTCCTGGAAATCGGCTGCCTTCTCAGCAGCTAGTAGCCCAGCCGCAGCGTTAAGCAGCACTATATCCCGCTTAGCTCCCTTTTCCCCCTGGAGCAAAGCCATTACTATCCTGGCATTCTCCTCAGGCAGACCACCCTTAAGCTGGGCCAATTCAGCTTGGGGCAGTCCCAACTGGCAGGGGTCAACATAATAGGTAGCTATTTCGCCATTACGGAGTTGGGCTACCTTGTTGATGCCGGTGGTGGACAATTCATCCAGGCCATCAGCCCCGTGGACTACTAGGGCACAATGAGTGCCCAGAAGATGGAGGACTTGAGCCATAGTCTCAGTCAATCCGGGGTCATATACCCCCAGCAGTTGAATTGAAGCTGAGGCTGGATTGGTGAGGGGACCAAGAAGATTGAAAATAGTCCTTATGCCTACCTCCCGTCGGGGTATGGCAGCATATTTCATCGCTGGATGCAAACGGGGAGCGAAGAGGAAACCTATGCCGACCTCATCAATACACCGGGCAATTTCCTCCGGACCTAGCTCAATCCTGACACCTAAAGCCTCTAATACATCAGCGCTGCCACAGCGACTGGAGACCGAGCGGTTGCCATGCTTGGCTACCGCCACCCCTGCACCGGCGATGACAAAGGCAACCACGGTAGAAATATTGAAGGTGCTGAGACCGTCACCGCCCGTGCCGCAGGTGTCCATCAGCGGACTTTGTTTGCTCACTACCCTGGTAGCATGGGCACGCATGGCTCTAGCACAGCCAGCGATCTCCTCAGCCGTCTCCCCCTTCATCCGCAGAGCCACAAGAAAGGCGCTTATCTGAGATGGGGTAGCCTCCCCAAGCATGATTTCCTGCATTACCGCCTCAGCCTCCCCAGGACTGAGGCTTTCCCTCTTTACCAGCTTGGTAATCGCCTCTCTAATCATTTGCTACCATTCCCCCCAAAGCCTTTTTTGTAGTTGCCTGATAAATCAGGCAACTACCTTTCCCTTTTCCAGCTTTCCGCCAGACGGACAGCATCCTCCAGAACTTGTATTTTATGTAAAGTTTCCTCATATTCTCTCATCGGCTCCGAGTCAGCTACAATGCCAGCTCCTCCTTGAAGGTAGACGGTGTCGCCAATCATGACAATGGTGCGGATGGTAATGCAGGTGTCCATATTGCCGCCGAAGCCAAAGTAACCTACAGCCCCAGCATAGGGTCCCCGTTTTGTTCCCTCCAACTCAGCGATAATTTCCATAGAGCGAACCTTAGGGGCACCGCTGACGGTGCCGGCGGGAAAGCAAGCCCGCAGCAAATCGAAGGCATTATAGTCCTCTTTCACCTCGCCCAGAACGGAGGAAACAATGTGAATAACATGGGAGTATTTCTCTATCCCCATAAATAGGGGCACTCTGACACTGCCACAGCGAGATACCCGGCCAAGGTCGTTTCTCCCCAAATCGACTAGCATAGTATGCTCTGCTCTCTCCTTGGGGTCAGCCAAGAGAGTAGCAATAAGTGCCTCATCCTCCGCATCGCTCTTTCCCCTGGGTCTGGTGCCAGCAATAGGTCTGGTCTCAGCCTGTCCTTCTTCTAACTTCACCAGCATTTCGGGTGAGGAGCCAATGAGCTGAAAATTGCCGAAATCGAGATAAAACATATAGGGTGAAGGATTAAGCATGCGCAGGGCCCGATAGATAGAAAAAGGCTCAGCCCAAGTTTGGCGGCGTAACCTCTGGGAAAGAACGATTTGAAAGGCGTCACCATCCAGGATGTGCTCTTTGGCCGCCTTGACCATATCAGTAAACTGCCTCGGGGTAAAATTGGAGACCAGCGGTGGAGTATCCTTTGTTGGCACTGGGAAGCGAATTTGAGGCTCAGGGAGCAGAGAACCATTTAAGGCACCGAGAATTGCCTCTATCTTCCCTTTCGCCTCTTGATAAGCGACTGCGTTATCGACACCCCCGGGAACATTGGAGACGAGTTTCATCTTATGCTGAACATGGTCAAAAATGACCAGGGTATCAGTAAACAAGAAGACAGAGTCTGGTACTCGGAGCTCGTCTTCAGGGCAATCGGGCAATCTCTCAAAGAAGCGCACCACGTCATAGGACAGGTAGCCAACAGCTCCTCCGAAGAAGCATGGTAATCCAGGGATTTTGACTACCCGATGCTGAGCCAGCAGTGATTGAACCAGATGCAAGGGGTCTGGCCCCTTCTGGGGCTTCCCCAGAGCCATCTTGTTCACTTCCTGCTTGTGACGGATAATCCCTTCATTCCCAGAGGTTTGCACTATAAGATAGGGGTTAGTGCCAATAAAGGAATACCGGCCCAATTGCTCCCCCCGCTCCACACTTTCCAGAAGAAAACAGGGGGGAGTCTTCCCCAGCTTCAGGAAAACTGAGACCGGGGTTTCCAGGTCAGCCGGCAGCTCCCTGAAAACAGGCACTAAGTTATTCTGCCCTTTGTTTAAGTATGCCGTATCTAGACTTCCCATTTCACTCGGCTCTAAATATTAAAGCCCTCCACCCCTGGAGGGGCGAAGGGCTTAATTCGCGGTGCCACCCTCTTTGGCTCAAGAATCAGCCATCTCTTTTCAGGTACGGGGCTGGCTACTAAAAACTATCCCATACCCTGGGCTTTGATAACGGTGCCCTTCCGTCAAAGCCTACTCCCCGACCTATCGGGGTTTCGGTTTGCAGCTCCCAAGTCCATTCAGCTTCTGCGTCAGCGTCGGCTCACACCTCACCCGACTCTCTGTGCCTCGCCGGAAGCCTACTCTTCTTGTTCCTCGCCTTTCCTCTATTCAATTGTCAGA
>CAZNKW010000131.1:0-4129 GCA_964573655.1 uncultured Dehalococcoidia bacterium | reverse complement strand
ATTGTTTAGTAACCGCCTCTGTCATTACTCTAAAAATAGGATTTCCCCCGTTCGTCCTGAGCTTGTCGAAGGGCCTTTCATGGTTCGACAAGCACTCGGACGGGTCTAAAGACCCGTCCCTACATTTCTTAACGCTCTCAATCTGAGTAGAAAGGGAGGCTCCTCAAAAACATGTGTTATAATCTTTAGTGGTAAGAGCAATATGAGGTAACTTCCATGAGTGAAGCTGAAAAAGGAAAACTCAAGATATTACTCAATCACTGGGTGGAACACAACAGACAGCACGCCCAAGAGTTCAGGGAGTGGGCGGAGAAAGCCAAAGGTTTTGGACAAGCCGAAGCTCATGATGATATGATGCGAGCAGTCCAACAGATGAATAAGGCAAATGAATCCCTGCTCTGCGCTTTGGAAAGGTTAAAGGAGGAGTAAATGTGTCTGGCAAAGGCATATCTTCAGGAAAAGGGTGAAAAGGAGCTTCTTCTCCAGGAGGTGGCTCTTATAGAAATCGAGGATAAGAGGCTTCGCTTGTCGACCATCTTTGGCGAGCAGAAGGAGATAGAGGCAGACATCAGGCAAATCGACTTCCAGAATTCGAATGTTATCCTGGAAAGAGCGGATTGACCGAGGGGGAAAATGGGCTGCTTTCAAATCTTAAGGGAAAAGGGATATAAGCTCACGCCGCAGCGTATCATGGTCCTGGATACTCTTCATGAAGCCGAAGAGCATATCACTGCCCCCGAGATCTATGCTCGAGTTCGGGTTAAATACCCCGGAATTAATAAATCCACCGTTTACCGGACCTTAGAACTTCTCAAGGAGATGGGGTTAGTAGCTGAAACTGAGCTTGGTGGAGAGAGGCTCTACTACCACCATGCCGAAAAGGGGCATCACCATCACCTCGTCTGCCAAAAATGTGGCAAAATCATTGACCTCGATGAAGACCTGCTTCTCCCCTTAAGGAACGCTTTAAGACAGACATATCGCTTTGAGGCAGAGCTAAAACACTTAGCTATTTTCGGCCATTGCCTCCGCTGCAAAACTTGACTTTCTTTGATTTTTGTGGTTTAATGCAACTAGTTGCAATTGCATCTAGATGCTAAAGGTTAAGAGAGCGCAATGCATATTCCAGATGGCTATTTGAGCCCTGCCACAGCCGGCACCATGTATGCCGTCGCCGCACCTTTCTGGTACGTGGCTACCACATCTGTCCGTCAGGCTCTTACCGGGCGCACTGTCCCTGTGCTAGCTCTCTTCGCTGCTTTTTCCTTTGTTCTGATGATGTTCAACATCCCCTTGCCAGGGGGCACCACCGGGCACGCAGTGGGCGGTACGCTTCTGGCAATTGTGTTAGGCCCCTGGGCCGCAATCATCGGTATCTCGGTAGTTCTAGGAATTCAGGCATTGTTTTTTGGCGACGGTGGATTAATAGCCTTTGGCGCCAACTGCTTTAATATGGCCATAGTCCTACCGCTGGTGGGATACTTCATTTACAGGGTAATTTCAAGTAATTCAGAGGCAACTTCGACCCGCCGTCTGGTAGCAGCAGTCCTCGCCAGCTACATAGCCCTTGTGGCTGCTGCCTTCGTTGCCGCGGTGGAGTTCGGGCTTCAGCCTCACTTCTTCCATACCGCCGACGGCACACCTCTCTACTGTCCCTACGGCCTGGACGAAGCACTGCCGGCTATGATGGGGGGACACCTTCTCATTGCGGGCCCTGTGGAAGCCCTGACGACGGGGCTGGTGTTCGCCTATTTGCAGCGGACCCATTCCAGCCTTATCAAAGCGGATGTGCCAGGAAAAAGGGAGGGGAAGCTCTGGCTCCTGTGGGGGGCTTTGGGCCTGGTGGCCCTGGCAACCCCGATTGGCCTCCTTGCCTCGGGTACAGCCTGGGGTGAATGGGGAGTAGATGAACTCGAGGACCTGGGACTGGGCTTCATACCTAGCGGACTACAGAGATTTGCCGAGTGGTGGCCAGCTCCGTTGCCTGACTATGGCTGGCCACGGATGGGAGCGGTCATCGGCTATATCCTGTCCGCGTTCGCAGGTATTGCTCTAGTGGCCCTCCTGCTCTGGTTGCTCGGCCGGGCGCTTATCCGCAAAGGTCAAGTCTCAACTAGAGAACCACCGCCAGCAACAACGGATGCCCTAAGATGAAGAGTGAGGGTTTTCTTTCCAGGAACATCTCTAACATCACCCATATCCTGGAATCCGTGATTTCAGCCGAAGACCTGTGCCGCGCTCCGGGATTGCTTCAGGGATTGGATGCCCGGGTCAAGGTGGCGACCGTCGTGCTTTTCATCGTCGTGGTGGGTCTGGCAAGGAGTCTGCCCATACTCGGCGCTGTGTTCGTCCTTATCCTGGCCCTCGGCTTGCTATCCAGGATACCCCTGGGATTATTCCTCAAGCGCATTCTGATCTTCATCCCTATCTTCACCGCAGTGATTGCCATACCGGCTCTTTTTGTTACCCCGGGAGAGCCTCTGGTAACCGTGGGAACCAAGGTCATCATCACTGAGCAAGGAGCCCGCACTGCAGGTTTGCTCGTTCTCAGGGTAACCGACTCCCTGTCTTTTGGGGTGCTCCTCATCCTCACCACTCGCTGGACGAACATCCTCGCAGCTCTGCGCTGGTTTCGTGTGCCCTCGCTTTTTGTAGCCATCCTGGGTATGACCTACCGCTATATCTTGCTCTTGCTTCACACTGCCAACTCGATGTTCCTGGCCCGAAGAAGCCGTACCTTGGGCAGCTTATCTGGAGGTGAGAACCGCCGCTGGCTGGCTCAGGCGTTAGGTACAACCATGGCCAAGTCACATCACTTGAGCGAGGAAGTGTATCTCGCCATGCTTTCCCGAGGATACCGGGATGATGGGCTCGTACTGAACGGCCTTAGCCTGAGGCGCTGGGACTTCTTGTGGGTAGCCTTTGCACTGGCTGCAGCATCGCTCTTATTATGGATTAACCAGCTATGATGACATTGGACACTGGGCGTATATTTGAGGCAAGGAACCTGGACTATGACTATCCCGGAAATATTGCGGCTTTGAGACAAATAAACCTGACCATTGGCCCAGGGGAACTGGTAGCCCTTCTGGGGGCTAACGGCTCGGGCAAGAGCACCCTCCTCAAACTCCTGGATGGGCTTATATTCCCATCCAGGGGGGAGGTTCTAGCTTTCGGCCAGCCCCTTTCCGAGAAGTCACTGAGGGATGGGCCATTCGTTCTAGAATTCCGCCGTAGGGTGGGGCTGGTATTTCAGGACCCGGATGTGCAGCTTTTTTCTTCCACCGTCTGGGACGAAGTCACCTTCGGTCCTCTTCAATTGGGAATTCCAAAGGATGAAGTCGTATCCAGAGGTTCAGACGCCTTGAAACTGCTGAATATAGCCCATCTCCGGGAGCGGCCCCCTTATCGTCTCTCGAGCGGAGAGAAGAAGAAGGTAGCCCTGGCTTCCGTGCTTTCTCTACATCCCCAGGTCCTCCTCCTTGACGAGCCTACGACCGGCCTGGACCCGTGGAGCCAAGGGAATCTCATTGATTTCCTGATAGACTGGGCAGATGAAGGCAAAAGCCTGGTCTTCAGCACTCAAGATTTGGACACAGTAGAGGAGCTTGCCAGCCGGGTGATTGTCCTGGGGACCGACCATAGCCTCGTGGCCGACGGGAAGCCGGAGGAGTTCCTTTCCGACCCTGATTTCCTCCTCCGGACCAACCTTGTCCACGAACACTCCCATAGGCACAAGGAGCTGGTGCACCGTCACCGGCATCTACACGACCACCACCACTAAGGACTATTACTTAGACATCCGATATCTCAGCCGTCCCCTTGCTTGAGGCCCACGGGCTGGCACCACCGAGAAGGGTCTAGGAAGCAGTTTAGTTCTGTAGGGTGGGTGAAACCCATCTTTCGACTACGCCTGTTTGAGATGGTGGGTTTCGCTATGCTGCACCCACCCGACTATCTCTTTAGGCCCGAAATGATGTGGGGAAATTGTGTGAGGATTTATGCGGTTCACTATAATTGGCAGCATGCTCTGTACTTTTTGACGAAGTGTGGGTTTCCACTGCCTCGGAAACAGCATCACATTTGAAGCTGTCTTTCCTCTTCTTCAGGAAGCAGAGGCTCCCTGAGC
>CAZNKW010000130.1:0-4159 GCA_964573655.1 uncultured Dehalococcoidia bacterium | reverse complement strand
GCTTCTTGTCATTCTGAGGAAGCGAAGCGACCGAAGAATCTCGCTCAGGGTATACTCCGGAAGAATCTCTGAGATTCTTCGTCGTCCAAAGGAATTTGGACTCCTCAGAATGACATTACGAAACACCCTCATTGTCCTTTATATACGGCGCACCTTTGGTAGGGGAGCCCCTTGTGGGCTCCCGCTCCGATGAATAAAACTCATCGGAGGGAGGGGACAAGCCCCTCCCCTACTTCCCAAGGACACTGAGGACCAACTCACCTCTCGTGGCGCTCCTTCCTTTTCTGGTGGTAACGTAAGAACCGGTCAATCGCCCGGCAGGCAGCAGACATAGAATAATAGACCGGCAAGCCTGCCTCATGGTATCTTCGCTGCAGGGCTAGAAAGTGCTGCTCCTGATTTGGGGGGCCAGGTTGGATTACCACCCCAATAGGCTTGTCTACCTCTCTGCTGACCTTTAGAATGGTGTCGCCAAAGATGTCGAACCAGATATCGAAAATGGGCCAGGGATGCTGGCCAAAAACGCAGTTGGCCAGCATCAAGTCAACGCCTTCATAAGTGAGCAGTTTTCTGGCTATGTTGGAGGCAACTTCGGGGAACATGTTAAGCTCGATGGGGTTGGTCAGAATCAGTCCGGCTTCACTGTCCAGGAGCGCCCTGATTTCCTTTGATATTGATGGGGGTATAGCTGGCAGGGTGAAACCATGGGCAGCACAGGCATCGGTCGCCATGACACTGGCTCCGCCACCTCCTCCAACCATAGCTACCCGTCTTCCTCTGGGGAGCGGCAGGAATAGAAAGGTGACCACCATATCTAGCAGTTCCTCCAACGTGTCAACCCGGATGGCTCCAGCCTGTTGCAGCAGACTGGTCCATACCTCGTCGGCACCAGCCATAGAACTAGTATGTGAGGCAGCGGTGCGCGCTCCAGCCTGGGTGGAACCGCCCTTAAGAACTATCACCGGCTTTTTGGCCGATACCTCACCCAGAGCCTGGCGAAACCGCTCACCATCTTTCACCCCTTCGATATAGGCCGCCACGATCTCTGTCTCGGCATCTTGAGCCAAGTACTGAAGCAGGTCGCTTTCGTTGACGTCGCAGGCGTTTCCGTAGGAGACCACTTTGCTGAATCGGACACCCCTTTCAGCGGCAAGTCGAACGAAGTAGATTGTATGGCCGCCACTTTGGCAAACAAAAGCCACCTTCCCCCTCTCCCGGGGAAAGTCGAAGGTGAAGGACAGGCCAGCTTTGGGACTATAGACGCCCATGCAGTTGGGACCGATCAGCCGAACCCCGCCGACCTGAGCCAGTCGGCGAATCTCCGCCTCCAACCGTCGCCCCTCCTCGCTCCCGGTCTCGGAAAAACCAGCCGTGAAAAGCACCACCACCTTCACCCCTTTCTCCGAACAGTCCTCTATCAACTGGGGCGTAAATCGAGCTGGTATGCAGCAAATGGCAAACTCCACCGGCTCTGGGATGTGCTTCACACTTTGATGAAGTTTGAACCCCGAAATCTCGCCACCCCTGGGGTGGACGGGGTAGATTTTGCCCTGATAGCCAGAGTTGAGCAAGCTCTCAAGATAGAATTTTCCGGCGGTGATCTCACCAACACCGATTATGGCTACCGAAGCCGGGTTGAAAGCGGTATCTAGAGATGTCATTCTGTCCATAGAATAGACTCGCCTCCTGTATGTTCTAACACCGATGCCTGCATGCCTTCAGTATTATAGGTCACCTGGTTCAGTTACTTCTGGGATGCCCTGAGTTAGCGTGAGGCTACCAAACACAGGTCGGTCTTTCTTACAATTGTTTTGCCCTTTTCTTGATGGCGAAGAGGATCAATAGCCCAATCACCACGATGCCCCCTACGACTCCTCCGATAAGGGGAGTGTAGTTAGTGGGGGACACCTCTTCCTCTCCAGCCATGGCTATTTCAGGCACCGAGGCAGTCCCCTCAGTCCTAGCCAATATCCAGGGAAGCAAGGTGTTGGTGACTACATTGGCCCCGACGTAGCCGGGCGTTACCTCCCCAGCCAGGGAATTGTCGGCTGTGAGGAAGTCCATATGGTTATAGAGCCGAGTATTGGTGTCAACGGGGAAAGTGGTTATCCCCTGAGCCTGGGCTGAATACTCTACCCCATCAGGGTCGATGAAGGTCCAGTCGGTTAGCCTGGTCTTGGCGGCAAACTCCTCCATAGGCGGGGGTGTAAGGTCAACACCATACATAGCACCAACTGCGCTCCAAAAGCTGCCCGACCGGTAGGCAATGACGGGGAGGTCTATATCCGCCTTCCTGGTGATGTTCATCTCGGAGGCGCTCATGTCCATGGCTTGGTTCACGTCTAGGGTATATCGGCTGTTGCTGTACCACAAGGCATTATTGGGGCACCCCTCATAGATCTCTGCCCACCCAGACACTGGGAACTTGTACCTTGTCGAGTCTTGGATATTCGTTGCCTCGCCAGCGAAGAACGAGTACAGACAGGCAGTGCTTGCCTTGGTGACGTTGGGATTAGGCGGGTAAAGCTGCCAGTCAGCCATCTGGTTCATGGGATAACAGTTTAGGGGTCCGTCATCGGTCTGGCCGCCGACTTCGCCAGCGCCACCGCTGAGCCAGCCGTAGACCTTGTCGGGGTCAAGGAGGTCTGTAGGCACCCCAGGCTCGGTAAGAGGCGGGAAATCCAGCCGCCCGGAGCGCATACCGCTGGTGTGGAAAGTCTCCATCTGGGTCATCGAACCTGGAATGGGGTCGTCGTCATAGCTGAAGTTACTATAGGCCTCGTTAGTAAGCCTCAGCCGCTGAAGGAAATCCCGAGCTTTCTGGTCGCTCAAGTACATACTTTGAACCTTATACGGGCTCTCTCCGTTGGGGTCACAGAACCCCATCATGCCCGTCATGTGGCTTCTGGCTATAAGCTTAGGTTGGTCAATAACCAACTCACCCCATTCCAGACCAAACCGTTTGTCCTCGCCGTCAATTAGTCTCTGCACACCAGCCTGCCATTCGTCCAGAGTGTCTTCGTTGTCCTCAAATATCTGTGGGCCACCGTCGATGAAGATCAATCCGGCGACTTTTTCAAAACCAGCCTTGCCGTCCGGGAACTGATAACCGGCAAAATCAAGCAAGAAGTAGCCTCCCTGGGAATGGCCAGCAAGAAAGACATTGGTGGCCTGGCGATCCTCAGGGATGAGGTTCAGTATGGCCTCCACATCCCTAATAGCCACCTCCAATCCCCAGTAAGCCATGAAGGGCAAATCCTCCTGTTTTAGCTCAACAAAGGGCGTTGGCGACCCATAGTAATAGGTCAGACCAGACTGCGGGCGCTTAGCATCGAGCGCCAGTTTGACGCCCTGGGTATCCTCCAGTCCATTCTCCCGCCGGTCTACGACCCAAAACTCAATATCACCTTTGCCTGCGTCAACTATCTGGGAGGCGAGTTCGTACCAGACGCCCTGGCCGCTATGCAACCCTGGTTGCCCGATGATGACCGCCTTTACCGGAGGTGGCGTTTCCTCACCGGTATTGTAGCGGTATCGCATGAAGTAGATGTTGTTGAAGACCGCCGGGGTGTGGGGCTCCTGGTAGCCAGGAATTTTGATGTACTCAGCAATAACATTGGGATAGAGCCCCCAGACACCAGCTTCAGGTTCGACTGAGACTCCCGCCTGTGATACAGCAGTAGCAAAGGCACCAAGTGGCAGTGAGAACGCCAGTAGCAGAGCTATGCCAATTACCACCACTCTGCTCTTCATTGCTTCAGCGCTCGTCTGTTCCACCCCCTATCGTTTTTTAGCCAGAGTACTTCTTAGTGAGAGCGAACCCGGAATCTGTCTGCTCTGCCAAGGTTCATCAAATTCTACCGGTTGGTGCAGTAACTTTCAAATCCAACAAAGGACAGATGTAGGGACAGGTTTTTAAACCTGTCCGAACCTTGGACAGACCTGAAGGTCTGTCCCTACGGGTATTAATAAACGACCTCAACAAGATACGTTTGACAAACAGGAGGAACCTGTGGTAAAAAGTCAATACCAATAGGACACTGGGCGTCGTAGCTTCTTTTTGGGAGAGGAAAGAGATGTCACCAGAGGAGAAAAGGTCTGTCACTCAACCTGCAGCTCGCCTCCTCTCGCATAAGTTGCTTTCCTTCGAGGTGAAGGT
>CAZNKW010000129.1:0-4164 GCA_964573655.1 uncultured Dehalococcoidia bacterium | reverse complement strand
TACAGCAACAAGCGCAGCAGTTGCAGATTTCGATAAGCCTGTTGCCGGTATCTTTCTTGAAATAAGCGCACTGGACCTCGCCACGCTTGTGGGCGTTCTCAATTACTTTCACTGCTTCTTCTTGAGAGACTTTGCGAAATTTGGGGTTCTGGTCTGCTATGAAGGTAGCAAAAGGGTCACCGAGGAAGAGGCAGGCCTGTTGGGGGGGTTGAAGGCAGGGATTCTTCTGAACTGAGCGGCAGGGGCAAGTCCCAAGCGCTATGGCATCGGGGTTCTCCAAAATTACGTCCCTGGCTATCTTGAAGGGGATTACTCTCTCAGATAGACGCAACGTCAGGCCCTCTTTTTGGGTGACGATTTTCAGCGCATCCCGCATCTTCATGACCTTGCCATGGAGAATGCTTGTATCGGCGCTGAGCGCCGTTTCAACGAACTGCTGGATGTAGCCTTTCATCATCTGTGTGATAGCCTCGTCTACCTTCTCCGCCGGCTCTTCGGCGGGAAGGCCTGATGCCAGATTCGCATGGTAGATAAAGTGTTCTGGATATCTCAGGTAAAGGTAGGCGGGGAAGAAGTCAGTTTTGTCCGCCGGGGGATAGAATTGGTAGAGGGCCATAGTTGATTCGTGGTGCATGCTCTGCCTCCTTGTGTTCTTGTTTCGGCTTCAAGAATTAGCGCTTTTTCCCCAAATTCGCCTGGCTGGGTTTGTGCCGGGAATCCTTGGCGACAATTATAGCACAGGCACCCTCGATGCAAATTCAAGGTTGTCGAATTGTGTCCAGATTTACCCTAGGCGCTGGATGCAGAGTTCCCCCTCAGATAATTAGCATGGCGTCCCCGAAGCTATAGAAGCGATAGCCCAACCTTATGGCTTCTTGATAGGCATGGTCAATAAGCCCTTTGCCGGCAAAGGCACAGACCAGCATCAGCAATGTGGAGCGGGGAAGATGGAAGTTGGTTATCAGGCCATCCACCAGGCGAAACTGGTGCCCCGGCAGGATGAAGAGGCTGGTCCAGCCTTTAAAAGGCTTTAATCTTTCAGCCTCGCTGGCTGCTAGGGCAGCCTGCTCCAATAACCTGACCGTGGTGGTGCCCACACAGATAATGCGGTTGCCCTTTGCTTTGGCTGAGGCGAGCTTGGCCGCCTCCTCCTCAGTCAACTCTCCATATTCTTTGTGCATGGAGTGCTGCTGCGGGTCTTCTACCCGGATGGGTCGGAAGGAGTCCAGCCCCACATGAAGGGTGACGAAGGCAAGGTCAATCCCCTTCTGGGCGAAGTTATCGAGGAGCTGCGGTGTGAAGTGCAGTCCGGCAGTAGGTGCCGCTACACTGCCTTTTACCCTGGCATAAACTGTCTGGTAACGCTCCGGGTCACTTAGCGGAGTATGAATGTAGGGTGGCAAAGGGGTTTGCCCCAGTTCTTCTAGCAGCGCTTCTTCAGCAAAGCGGATAGTCCTTAGTCCCTGCTCTCCTCTCTCCAATACCTCTACTGATGTAGAGCTTCCCGGGGACTCCTGCTCTTCACCAGTCACCCTTATCCTTTCTCCCGCCTTGACCTTCCTTGCTGGCTTGACCAGGGCTTCCCAGATACTGGGGTCCAAACGGCGCAGAAGGAGTATCTCTGCCTTTCCCCCGCCCTCCCTCTGCCCCCTGAGGCGGGCAGGGATGACCCGGCTATCATTCAATACCAAAACATCGCCTGGCTGGAGGAAGTCAACGATTTCAAAGAAGCGGCGGTGCTCTATAGAACCACGGCCTCGATGGAGAACCATGAGGCGGGAATGGTCTCGCGGCTCCATCGGGGTCTGGGCGATGAGTCCAGCCGGAAGCGAATAATCGAACTCGCTAGTCTTCATCTAAATCCGCTCGCCAGGCAAAGTATTGGCTTACCTTGGCAATAGCCTTGGCAGCTTCTTCCAGCCTAGAGTAAACAGGTATGTGAGCAGCAGCCAGCTCCTGCTCTATGTGCCACTGCTCTGAAGTGGTGGGAAACCCAGGAGCAGAGATTACCACCACAGGCTTAGGCTGTTGCTTACTCAGTCTGATAAAAACATCGGTCATGGCTTGCGCCCATTCTCTGGACATCAAGGTAACCACCCTTTGTATAGGGTGATGAATAATTATGAGGTCAATGTTAGGGTCAGCAGCTACTGCGGTCAAAGCTCTCTCCAGAGGTCCGAAATTGCCTCCCAACCAACCTATATCTAGGGGATTGCGCAGAATGGTGCCTGCCGGAGGAAGAATACTCTTCAACAGGCTGCGGGTTTTTGGTGAAAAGGGGGTTACTTCAAGACCTAAGCTGGAGCAAATATCGGTGGCGGAAACGCTTTCGCCACCCCCAGCAGCTGCCAGTCCACAGATAATCCCTACGTTATGTCCCCTAAATTGCCCTAAGCACCCGAAAGCAAGGAGAGTATCAACCAAATCCTCCTGATTTTCCACCTGAGCCATGCCGAGTTGCTTCGATAATGTTGTCCAAACAGGGTAGGAGGCAGCCAGTGAGCCGGTATGAGCCATGGTGACCTCTGTTCCGGCTTTGGTTCTACCACCCTTCCACATCACTACTGGCTTGGTTTTACAAACCTGACGGAGCAACTGAAAAAGCATTCTCCCGTCTTCCACTCCTTCTATATAGATACCGATAATCTTGGTACTAGGGTCGGCGGCGAAATACTCCAGGAAGTCGGTGCTATCCAGATCAGCGCCATTGCCGTAGCTAACTACCTTGCTAAACCGGACGCCTCTGGCTAGCGCAGCCCGAGTCGCTGCAGCAGCTATGCCGCCACTTTGGGAAAGGATAGCCACAGGACCGGCTTCGGCTGATGGTAACCCCCAGGAATTGAGGTTAATCACCGGGTTATATAGGCCAACACAGTTAGGACCAATAATACGAAAATTGCCCCTACGGGCTCTCTTAATCATTTCCCCCTCTAGCCAGCGACCTTCTGGAGTATCCGTTTCCCTAAAGCCAGCGGTAAATATCTGCACTGCCTTCACTCCCTTAGCGGCACAGTCCTCGAGCACCTTCAGTATGGAGCGAGCAGGAACGGAGATGATAACATAGTCTATAGGATGGGGGATGCTGGTCACCTTAGGGTAGCTCTTTACCCCTGATATCTCGCTTCCCGAAGCATTAACCGGGTAGACCTTGCCTTTGAAACCAGCTTTAAGTAGAGCCTGGAAGAAAATAGTCCCCTGCTTTGTCCTATCGCTTGAAGCACCCACCACAGCGACAGACTTAGGATGGAAGATAGCTTCAAGTTGGCGAAACTTCTCTTGGTTCAAGTAAACCTCCTCCCTTTAGTCCAGAGGGGGTAAAGATTGCCTTTTGGGCAGGGGAATAGCTCACTGTCACCTTAGGAGCTTAGCATAAGGCTGACTTTCTTGTCTAGGAAGAGGGTTCCTGCGTTACTGTTTCAGTTCGGTCAGTAGATAAGCGCCTCCCATTATGTCATTGCGAGACACGCAGTGCCGAAGCAATCTCGGCGGAAGGGGAAATGGTGAGATTGCTTCGTGGAGCCTGTCCTGAGCGAGATTCTTCGGTCGCTTCGCTTCCTCAGAATGACGGAAGCGAAGGACTCGCAATGACACAAGCAGAGCACCCGCTCTATGAAAGGGCAGCAAGCGCTATTTTGGAGCTTCCTGAGAGCCTAAACCTACCAGGGGTAGCCCCTCGGGCTACCCCTAGTAATGAAGTCGTAATGCCTGTTTCTAGAACAAGTCCTTAGTCTATTTAACCTTAATCTACCTCATGAAGTCCTTTGACCTTCCCGGTCTTCACATCCACATCAACCTTTCTAAAGGCTGGGTCCGAACCGGTTCCCGGCATCAGGCTGATGGTTCCAGCCATCGGACAGAGGAATTTTGCCCCGGAATAAATCAATATATCACGAATGGGTAATGTCCACCCCTTGGGGGTACCCTTAATGGTTGGGTCATGGGTAAGGCTAAGGTGAGTCTTAACCATCATGGTAGCATACTCATCATACTTGGGGTCAGCCTCAAAAGTTTTAGCCTTGGCTTCTGCTTCCGGACTCCAGGACACGCCAGCAGCTCCGTAAACCACTTTGGCAATCTTATCCACCCGCTCTCTCAGTTTCATTTCATTAGGATAGAGGAACTTGAAATTGTTCTTCTCCTTGCAGGCTTCCTTGACGGCATCAG
>CAZNKW010000128.1:0-4207 GCA_964573655.1 uncultured Dehalococcoidia bacterium | reverse complement strand
ATCAGTTCTGTTTGGAGTTTTATCACAGGGCTATCACTCTTGTCAAGGAAAGCGGAGGGGATGCCAGGCTATTCTCAAGGATGAGGCAGTATGCTAAACTAACCCCAAAAGGGCTTACAACTTTGTAGACCAAGGCAAAGGAAATGGATAGCTCCACTTTAGGTATTACCCGCTGCGGGAATAAGGAGTTTAAATGGGGTGAAAGGACTTACATTATGGGGGTTATCAATGTCACCCCAGACTCCTTCTCTGGCGATGGGTTAAGCTATGATATTGAGGCGGCTGTAGCCCTCGGGAGGCGTTTTGCTGCTGAGGGAGCCGATATCCTGGACATCGGAGGGGAGTCAACCCGCCCTGGGGCAAACCCTGTACCTGTGGAGGAGGAATTGCGCCGAGTGATACCAGTGATAGAGCGGCTGGCTGGAGAATTGCCTTTGCCGTTGAGCATTGATACCTACAAGTGGGAGGTAGCCCGGCAGGCTCTCTCCTCAGGGGCAAGGGTGCTAAATGACATCTGGGGCTTGAAACACGACCCCAGGCTAGCTGAGCTAGCGGCGGAGCGGGGGGTGCCCATCATCCTGATGAGCAACCAGCGGGACGCTAGCTGTCAGGATATTATCCCTGAGGTGCTCTCCAGCTTGAGAAGAAGCATGACGCTGGCAGGGGAGCTGGGGGTAGCTTGGGAGAACATCATTATTGACCCCGGTATAGGTTTTGGCAAAACACTGGAACAGAACCTGGAGGTTGTCTGCCGTTTAGATGAGCTTAGGTCTCTAGGTAGACCCATTCTGATAGGCACCTCTCGCAAGTCAATGATCGGCTTGGTGCTTGAGCTGCCCCCTGATGAGCGCCTGGAAGGGACAGCAGCCACTGTAGCTATTAGCATCGCCAAGGGGGCTGATATGGTGCGGGTACACGATGTGGCTCAGATGGCCAGGGTGTGTCGGATGAGCGATGCCATTGTTAGGGGAAGATGTCCGCCAAAGGATTAAAGCCTCGGGTGACGGCATATCTCGGCTTAGGGTCGAACCTGGGGGACCGCCAACTCAACCTGGTAAAAGCGATTGAGCTCCTGGCACAGTGGGTGCAGATAGAGCAGCTCTCCTCACTTTACGAAACTGAGCCTTTAGGTTACCGTGAGCAGCCTCACTTTCTTAACGCTGTCTGTCAGCTAACTACCTCTCTCACTCCGGAGGAGTTGCTTGCTTTAGCCAAGCAAATTGAAGCAGCTTTAGGCAGGATACCCAGTTTCCCTAATGCTCCCCGTCCTATAGATATTGACATCCTTTTCTACGGCAACAGAGTTATCAATTCTCCCCAGTTGACTATTCCCCACCCCCGCTTAGAGGAAAGAGCCTTTGTGCTCGTTCCTTTGGCTGAAATCGCCCCCGATTTAGCCCATCCAGTGAGTGGTAAGACAGTCAGGGAAATGGTAGAAAGGGTGGAGGGGTTGCAGGGAGTGAAAAGGTGGAACCAGGAGGGTAAAGATGTATGAGGTTTCTGTTCAACAGCACTTCGATGCCGCCCATTATCTAAGGGGTTATCAAGGCAAGTGTGAGAATCTTCACGGGCACCGTTTCCAGGTAGTGGCTAATATAAGGGTAGAGCAAATAGATGAGGTTGGCTTAGCCTATGACTTCGTTCAACTGAGGCAGCAGCTAGGGGAGATAGTGGGGAGGTTTGACCATACTTGCCTTAATGAGGTGCCACCCTTTGACAGGATTAACCCCTCTTCAGAAAACATTGCCTCTACCATTTATGGTGAACTCCGGGCTTTACTTCGGGGGACAAAGGCTTCCCTCTCTAGTATTCAGGTGTGGGAATCCCCGCATAGCTGTGTCACCTATTTCCCCACTAAAGAAGACTGAGTTTTGTTTACTCCCTTAGCTCCGGGGGGAGAAGGTTAGGGATAGCGTCCACAATGGGGTAGCGTTGGTCACACTTGGCACAGTAAAGAAAGCCAGTAACTACCTCCTTCTCATCCTCCTCTTTGACCTCAAGCTTTAAGTCCCCCTTGCATAATGGACAGGCGAGGATTTCCATCATTTCCTTTTTCATTTTACTTTCCTCCTTTGAACTCCCCAAGTATAGGGTAGGGGCTCTCCGAACGAAATATCGGACTCCGCAAAGCGGACTGTCCCCTACCGAAAGGGGCAGATGGCGGAGCACCCACCTATAAGCTTACCGTGAATAAATCAGTTAATCAAGGTTGACTTGGGCAAGTAACCCTCCTATCATTGCTATTCTGGATGGACAAAAATTGATCAGAGCCCTGGGTGATAAGACTCCTAAAATAGCCGAATCCGCTTTTATCAGTGAGAGTGCCTATGTGGTAGGAGAGGTAGAAATTGGTGAAAACTGCGCTGTCTTGCCGGGGGCGGTGATTAGGGGTGATTTCGGCGGGATAAGGATTGGCAAGAATGTGGTGATTGAGGATAATGTGGTAGTTCATGGTGCCCCACCCTGTTTAGAGATTGGAGATGACGTGACTATCGGGCATGGTGCCGTAGTCAATGCGCGAAGGATCGGCAGCAAAGTACTAATTGGCATAAATGCTACCGTTCTTCATCAGGTTGAGACCGGGGATCGCTGCGTCATAGCTGCGGGGGCAGTGGTGGGGGAGGGGATGAAAATCCCTAGTGACTCCTTTGTGGCCGGTGTGCCGGCGAAGGTCATCGGGAAGGCTACAGAGAAGCAATTGAAATGGGTTGAACGCGCTCCAGAAGTCTTCTCTTGGTGGTTGGAGAAGTATAAGCAACAAAGGTTGTAACTTAGGCTGTGATTATAGACTTTCATACTCATATTTTCCCACCCCAGGTGAGGGAAAATCGTGATGACCTTGTCCGGCAGGACGCTTGTTTTGCCGAGTTCTATTCTTCCCCTAAAGCTAAAATGGCTACTGCCGAAGAGCTCATCGCCAGCATGGATCAGGCTGAAATTAATACCTCGGTGATACTTAATACTGGCTGGATAGGTCAGGAGCTTTGTGTTCAGATCAATAACTATATCCTTGAGGCGGCAGCTCGCTATCCCCATCGCCTGGTAGCCTTTTGCGCTATTCAACCTAAGGCTGGGGAGGCAGCTATAGCTGAGCTGGAACGCTGCGCCCGGGGTGGGGCCAGAGGCATTGGGGAATTAAGGCCAGATATTCAGGGCTTTGACCTGGGGGATAAGGAGCTATTGGAACCCTTTGTTGAGGTGGCCAGGAGATACCGTCTACTCTTCCTCCTTCATGCCTCTGAGCCTGTAGGGCATCAATATCCAGGTAAAGGAACCATCACCCCCGATATCCTCTATCGTTTCATCTGCAATTTCCCTGAGCTCCGTGTTGTTTGTGCTCATTGGGGTGGAGGCTTACCCTTCTATGCCCTGATGCCGGAGGTAGCCTCTGCCTTAGCCAATACCTTCTTTGACACTGCAGCTACCCCTTTTCTTTACCAGCCACAGATCTTCAAGCATGTTGCAGAGATTGCCGGGGCTGATAAAATTCTTTTTGGCAGCGATTACCCACTCATATCCCCCAAACGGGTTATGGCCCAGATCGAATCTATTGGTTTGCCCCGAGAGACTGAGGCTATGATTCTGGGGGGCAATGCCAGGAGGCTTTTGGAATGGAGCAAGTCCGCAGCTTCATCGCCGTAGAGCTGCCCTCGGAAATAAGGGCTGAACTTGCCTCTCTGGAGGAGAGATTAAAGGCGAGGCGGCATCCCTTTGTGAAATGGGTTGACTCTGAAAGCATCCATCTAACACTAAAGTTCTTGGGTAATATAGCCTTAGCTACTGTACCCCAGATAATCGACGCTATAACTAAGATAGCTCAACCAATATCCCCTTTTCGCTTGCAGATGGGAGGATTAGGTGTCTTCCCCAACTGGCAGCGGCCACAGGTGGTTTGGGTAGGAATTGGTGGGGAGGTAGGCAAGCTAGCTATTTTGCAAAGGGATATGGAGGCTGCCTTGTCTCCCTTGGGTTTCCCCCCTGAATCTCGCTCTTTCAAAGCGCACTTGACCTTGGGACGCCTCAGGGAGCGCACATCACCCAAGGATAAGCAAAAATTTGGCGAATGGGTGACCTCTATCAAGTTTGAAACCGCTCTCTCCTTCGAGGTCAACGCCCTCAGCCTGATGAAAAGCCAACTAACCCCTAGTGGTGCTATCTATAGCCAGCTTGCCTCTATAGAGCTGGGAGGACAGGGTGTTTAGCCACC
>CAZNKW010000127.1:0-4210 GCA_964573655.1 uncultured Dehalococcoidia bacterium | reverse complement strand
CTGGTTCTCTAAGCTTGTAGGTAGTCGTGCCACCCATGCGCTATTGGGCTCATGAACTTGACTCTATCGGCTCAACTTACGCGTGCGTCAGTCCATTTCCTCTCTCTGAATCAGAACATCCAAAGCTCTAGGATTGACAAAGATTTACAATTTGGCTAAAATAAGCACATTTGAATATGGGGCGAAAAAGGCAACCCTGCTGAAGGGAAGATGAAGAAACAATCCATTTTTTTTGGACAAACACAAATTGAGCCGCTCATCAGCCAACTTGCCGACCGCCTAAGCGGCCAGGGATATGAAGTGGTGCAGAAGGCCACTATCAAGGGCGAATCTGGCACTGAGCATGCTTTTGACATCTTGGCACGCCAAAACCATGGCTTTGTGGCTTATACTGGGGTCGCTGGTGTTATTACCGATGCTGATGACCCGGAAATAGGTCTGATGAAGGTCTTGAACTTTGATGACAAGTGTTACGATTGTGGCATTCAACACAAGGTGCTTATCGCTCTTCCCTGGCTCAGTTCTGTAGCTAGTGAATTCACTCAGGAACAGCATATCAAGGTTTTTGGCGAGCAGACGTTGAAGGCATTTTTGGCCTCACCTCCTTCCATCGGGCAAGTTGCGGAAGATATTCCTATCAGATTCAGCGCCAAATCTGAGGTGGCAAAAGCCCTGAGACTACTGGGCTATCAAGTTGAGGAAAACGCTAAGGTAACAGGGAAATCAGGAGTGGAATATAACTTTGATATCCTGGCCTCTTTAGATGACGGCTTCCTGACCATCAGACTGGGTGTTGATCATGCCACCGGTGACATAGACTCGAATCAGCTCTCTCTCTTTAGCGCCAAGTGCGAAGACGCTGATATTAATGAGAAGGCTCTTCTCGTTTCGGGAAAGCTTACTGCTGAAGTCAAGCAGTTGGCTGAGAAGGAGAGAATAAAACTGACTAACCTCATTAGGGAGCGGCGAGCAATTGCTGTTGAGGAAGCAGAGCCAAGGACAGGACTCATGGTATCTCAACCTGAAGCCCTGCAGCTAGTTCCTGAAGCTACTGCCAGGCGATTCACCGTTATACCCCTGGCTATTACCAATAATAGCCTGGAAGTGGCTATGGTAAACCCTTCCGACATCCCTACCCTTCAAGTCCTGGAGTACCAGAGTAAGATGAGGATAAAGCCGGTAGCCGCTGAAGAGAAGGCAATCCAGGAAAGTATAGACTTTAATTACAAAGGCTTTAGGCAGATTGAAGAACGCGTAGCTGGCATTGATACCGGTGTTGGGGCTATCACAGGGGAGGATTTGATCCAAGCTACTGCTGATACCCCGGTGGCTAGTGCCTTACACCTCATCATAGATGAGGCGACCAAATCCAGAGCCTCCGACATCCATATCGAACCTGAGGAAAAAAGACTGCGCATCCGCTATCGCATTGATGGTGTTCTTCAGGAAGTCATGGCTTTACCCTCGAAGATACAGGCGGCACTTACCTCCCGCATCAAAATAATGGCTGGTATGAATATTACCGACCACCTTCACGCCCAGGATGGGCAATTTTCCATTGAGAGTCGAGGCAAAATGATCGATGTCCGTGTGGCTACTGGTCCCACGGTCCACGGTGAGACCACGTCGCTGCGCCTTCTGGATAAATCCCTGGCCATTTTGGATCTACCCAATTTGGGCTTCTCCCCTGAAGCCCTGGCGAAGTACGATAATTTGCTCAAGGTTCCCTTTGGCATGATTCTGACCAGCGGTCCTACCGGTGCCGGCAAGACCACTACCCTTTATGCCTCGGTTAACACACTGGATAGGGTAAGTCGAAATATAATCACCATTGAAGACCCGGCAGAATACCGCTTCGATAGTATAAGCCAAATTCAGGTTAACCCTAAGGCAGGGATTACCTTTGCCGGTGGTTTACGCTCTATTCTGCGGATGGACCCCGATGTAATTCTGGTAGGTGAGATCCGCGATGCAGAGACGGCCAAGATAGCCGTGCAATCTGCCCTAACCGGGCATCTCGTCCTCACTTCCATTCATGCTAACGATGCAGTAGGCGTTATCTTTCGTCTCCTCGATCTGGGAGTAGAGCCTTTCCTGGTTTGCTCAGCGGTTATCGGGGTGCTGGCTCAACGTATGGTGCGCCGTATCTGCCCCGATTGCTCCCGTTATGTTGAAGCCTCACCACTAGAGCAGTTGGCTTATGAGAAATGGACTGGGGAGAGAGTAGACAAGTTCCTCTATGGCAGTGGATGTGAGCGATGTGCTCATTCCGGATATCGAGGGAGAACAGGAATCTTCGAGATTCTGGCCATGAGTGATGAGATAAGGATGCTGATACTGAAGGAAGCCAGTGCTCCTCAAATTCGACAGCAGGCACTTAAGGAAGGCATGACCCCCTTAATTATGGATGGCCTGCTTAAGGTGAAGCAGGGCATAACCACTGTCTCTGAGGTCTTGCGTAATGCTTACTTCATAGAGTAAACTGTGAGGGTTTTTGATGGACTATAAATATGTAGCTTACAATCAGCAAAGGGAGTTGGTCAAAGGCAAAGTTGATGCCTCCAGTGAGGCAGTGGCTTTGGATTTGCTCCAATATGGCGGCTTGAGAGTACTGACCCTGAAAGAAGTTACCCCCTTTTTCCGTCTGGGGAAACTGACCTCAGCCCGGATAAAACCGAAGGAGGTGGTGATGTTCTCCCGCCAGTTGGCTTTACTGGTGGAGTCGGGAGTAGACATTGGCGCTGCCCTTGACTTACTGGAGGACCAACTCCCCAACCGTAGCTTGAAGCAAGCAGTGGCTGCCATAGCCGCTGATATCCGTGGCGGTGCTAAGCTGTCTCAAGCCATGGAGAAATATCCTCAGGCTTTCTCCCCCCTCTACTGTCGCACCATGGCCATTGCCGAGGAAACCGGCAATCTGGAAGCGGCACTGAGGCAGATGGCTGACCACACGGAAAAAGATGCTATTGCGGTGCAGAAGACGCGGAGTGCCTTTATCTACCCCATACTAATCTTTGTGCTGGCGGTTGGCGTCATTGCCCTTTTGATTGCCTTCGTCTTGCCCGCCTTTTCTAAGCTTTACGAGTCGCTGGACGTGGAGTTGCCATTAGTAACCAGATGGCTATTGGCTACAGTTGACTTCTTGCGCGCTTACGGGTGGATTATACTGGTCGTCGTAGTAGTCCTGGGACTGGGTGGTTATGTCTATACCAGGACTGCGAGAGGAAGTTATCAATGGGATAAGCTCAAGCTCAGATTTCCTCTCTTTGGGCGCATCACCATCCTGGGCGAGCTTTCCCGTTGCTGCCGCACCATAAGTACTCTGTTTCGTGCTGGCGTGCCCATGCCGGAGATCATGACGCTGGCTATTAACGCCAGTGCCAACAAGGTTGTGGCCCAGGCCTTGACTGAGGTGCGGGAGGAGCTGCTTCAAGGACAGGGGTTATCCCGTCCTATGTCGCGAAGACCTGTTTTCCTTCCCTTGATGGTGCAGATGACGGCAGTGGGCGAAAACACTGGTAATCTGGATAATACCCTGGATACGGTGGCGCAAAGCTATGAGATGGAAGCCACTGATCGCACTAACGCCCTTATTGCTACTATTCAACCGGTGACCACCATAATCATGGGAGGTGTAGTGGGCTTGATCGCTTTAGTTCTGGTCTCCACCATGTACTCCATTATGGGGCAGGTTGAGTTTTGAGGTTGAGCCAGATGACATCGAGGATAAAGGATAGGAAAGCCCGAAGAGGGTTGCTTCCCAGGCTAATATGCCAGCAGAAAGGTCAGATCCTGATCGAGGTCCTGGTGGCTCTGGCTATTTTGGGAATAGTAGCGGTGGCTTTCCTCACTGCCCTGACTACCACTTCGTTAGCCTTAATGGTGGCTGACCGGAAAACTACGGCTGAGAGCTTGACCCGCAGTGAGTTGGAGTTCATCGCCAGTAGCACGGATTATCCGATCACGAATTATGAGACTTCTGTCGATAATTATACCCTCAAGGTGTATGCGGTGTTTGTCGACCCTGTTACACACGAGACACAGCAGGAGGATGAGGGCATACAGAAAGTAACGGTGGAGGTCTATCAGCAAGGCAGGCTGGAGGCAGTGCTCATTACCAGCGATTATAAGACAGAACGATGAAATTGATGCACGGAAGTCAGAGAGGTTTTACCCTGGTAGAGGTGATGGTGGGGGTGCTCATCATGGG
>CAZNKW010000126.1:1727-4217 GCA_964573655.1 uncultured Dehalococcoidia bacterium | reverse complement strand
ATTCTGGCTGCAGTAGCACTGGCTGGGTTCGTAAGCTTTGCCCTTAGCTACGTAAATGGTCACCAGATGTTCGGCAGCAGCAATGTAATACCCTGGGGGCTACCTATTGTTGTCGCTATCTACTTAATAGGGCTTAGTGCCGGCCTTCATATCCTTGCTTTCCTTATCTATATCATGGGACAAGAGCAATATAGATCAGTTATCAGAATGGCAGTTTTCCTGGCGGTAGTGCTCATCTTCGGTGCCATGGTAGCTATAGCCATCGATTTAGGAAGGCCAGAAAAGTTCTGGCGGCTTTTCATGCTCTTCTACTTAAATAATATGTCCTCAATGTTCGCCATTAACTCCATTTTCTACTCGTGCTATCTTGTCAGTGCAGTGATCTATCTGGTATCACTGCTGACCAATATGAAAAGATTTAGCGTGATCATGGGAATGGTAGCCTTCGGTTGGGCAATGCTTACTCACGGGGGAACCGGAGCAATCTTTGGTTTTATCGCCACCAGAGGAACCTGGTTCTCATCACTGAGCCCCTTTGAGTTTATTTTAGCAGCCTTCACGTCGTCGATAGCTCTGCTGATATTAGTTTTATTGATTATTTTCAAGGCGACTAACCGTGAGCTCAACAGGGAGGTAATCAGCTCCTTGGGGGGATTATTGAAAGTTTTCCTTATCGGCTTGATTATATTAATGGTAGTTGGTGAATTAGCACACGTCTATTCACCCGACCGAGCGCCGACAATGTTTATGCTGACTGGTCCATATAGTTGGCTATTCTGGAGTTTTCAGATATTCTTGGGAATAATCATCCCGCTGGGAATCCTATTCCATCCGAAGGCAAAAAGGGCAATCCTGGGTGTAGTTGTGGCTTCAGTATTAGTTGTAATTGGGATATTCGTAAAGAGATTCTACCTGGTAATCGCAGGACTAGCTTATCCCCAGCAATATTACCCCGGCCACATCGAGGGAATATGGGGGGCTGTCGGCTCATTTCCTCTGGCTCCAGTGGAGCTAACTTTGTCCATAGGAATGTTCAGCTTCCTAGCACTCATCTTTGTCTTGGGCTTGAGGTTCCTGGATTTGTTGCCGCCCCGCACAGAACCTGAGCCAACGGCGAAGGAAGCAGTATCCGTTAAGGAGTGATTAGTTTGGCAGAGTCCTCTGAAAAGGGCGTGTTCCTCTGCAACTGCCATGGCAGTGTGAGCAAGGTCTTGCCCATGGAGGCGTTATGTCAATTTCTGGAGCAGAGGCAGCCAGGCCTGCCAGTGGTAGTCGGCGATAACTTTTGCCAACCTCAAATTCTATTACGGCTGGCGCAGGAGCATAGCCTTCAGCCAATGGTAATCGGGGCTTGCTCACAACTCGACTCAAAGCGGCATTTCTGGGAAGAGCCAGAGAGGGTTGCCCTTGACCCCTATTCTGTCAGGATAGTTGATTTACTACGAGAGATAGCCTCCTCCTACAACAACGTTGAGTTGGTGGAAAGGGTTAAGCTTCTGCTGTGGTCTCAGGTAAGACGGCAAGATAGGTTCAGCGGTGTACCACCACAGTCTAGAAAGCTACGCTTCACCAGGCCCCAGGGTGAGATCAGCCGGCGGGATTTATTCCAATTGCCTTGGCCCAAATATCAGGTGATACCCTACATCCAAACAGAGAAGTGTGTGGGCGGAGGAAGATGCCACCTTTGCCAGGAGGGTTGTCCCTTCAATGCCATAGTGAGTGAGAATAGCCAGGTTTTGATTGATAAACTCGGATGTCGGGGTTGCGGTGCTTGCATCGCCGCTTGCCCTTTCCAAGCCATATCCTATCCCACCTTCTCCCTCGACCAACTGGAGGGGGAAATGGAGGGATTGCTTCTTGCCGAGGGCGACACACTCCAGCCAAGAATAGTGGGGCTGATTTGTCGAAGCTGTCGCCCCACCTTTAGTGAGGCCAAGACAAATCCCGTTAGCTGCGCTCCGAACGTGCTTCCTCTGGAAGTACCATGCCTTAGCATGGTACCTTCTTGGTTACTACTGCGTGCCTTTGACCTGGGAGTTCAGGGTGTGGCGCTTATCTCCAACACAGAAAAGTGCCAGTTTGGTCTTAAATCCGATAAGTGGCAGGGGAAAGTTCGGTTCGTGCAGGAATTACTCGAACAATGGGGTGTTGAACCAGAACGCATGAGAGCTTTTGATGGTAGCCGGCTGGAGCAAGAGTTAACCCAATTCGCTCAGGGAGTGGCCCAATTACCCCTTACATCGCTGAGGTCGTCTCAGCCCACGAAAGTTCCAGCCAAAGGTTTACCTCTGCCCGCACTCATCGCCGGTCTGGCAGAGAGGCTTGCGCCATACTCAAGTGGAGTAGTATCAGCAGGAACTGTGCCTTTTGGTAAGCTAGAGCTTGACGAGTCACAGTGCACCGCCTGCGGTCTCTGCGCCTTAGATTGCCCCACGGAGGCACTCAGATTTGTGTCCACTGAAGATTCATATCAATTGCTTTTTCATTACC
>CAZNKW010000126.1:0-1627 GCA_964573655.1 uncultured Dehalococcoidia bacterium | reverse complement strand
ACGATATGAACCAAGGAATTTAGGAGGACAATCTAATACCGATGGACTTTTGGACTGGGCAGCTAGAATACATTCAGGACATCTTCAAGCCGATAATAATAGCTGTCCTGATATTCAGTCCCGCCCTGCTCGCTCTTTTTGCCCTCGGCTTCTACCGACGATGCCAACTGTGGCGCCTGGGACGAGAGGACAAGCGCACAGACAGTATCCTGACTCGTATCAAGACCACCCTTGGGGTGGCTTTGGCCCACCTGCGTTTTCTGAGTGAGGCCTATCCCGGATGGATGCACTTCCTAATTTTCTGGGGAGCTGCCATGATTATAGTAAGCAAGATAGTTCGATTGTTTTCCTATCTTGTAGGTATCGACAATCCACCGCAGGACGTTTTCCTATATGCTTCCCTGACCTCCGAGATTGGCGCCATACTCATTATCATCGGCGGGTTGCTAGCCGTATACCGAAGGTACATCATAAAGCCATCTCGCCTGGATACCAAACCTGACGATACCCTGGTGTTTCTATTCGTGTTCCTAATCCTGATTACTGGCTTTATGATCAAAGGTTACCGCATAGCTACTAGCGAGGTTGCTCCAACTGATTGGGCTGTGTGGTCACCTATTGGCTATGGTTTCTCCAAGATATTTTCTACCTTCCTCACCGACTACAGAAACGAGATCCTAATATGGCATCGAGTGCTATTTCACACCGTAATAGCCTTCGTATTTGGAGTTTACGTCTTCGCCAGCCGCTCCCGCATACAGCACCTTTGGCTAACACCGCTGAATGTGTTCTTCCGCTCACTGAGACCCAAGGGCGCCCTTGTCCCCATAGATATTGAGAAGGCAGAAACCTTTGGCGCATCCAAGATCGAAAACTTCACTTGGAAGCAACTGCTGGACCTCGACGCCTGCACACGATGCGGCCGCTGTCAGGATGCTTGCCCTGCCCACTTGAGTGGCAAAGCTCTCTCCCCAAAGAAGGTAATACAAGACCTGAAGAACCACCTCAACCAGGTATACCCCTACCCGTTTGTCAAGAAACCCGTAGAAACACGGCGCGACATGATCAGTGAGGCCATAACGGAGGAGGTAATCTGGGACTGCACTACCTGCCGTGCCTGCCAGCAAGCATGTCCAATCTATATTGAGCACATTGACAAAATAGTAGACATGCGCCGCAATCTGGCGCTGGAAAGGGCTCAGTTCCCTGAATCTGCTCAGCAAGCACTCACCAGTTTAGGGACTAGAGGACATCCATGGCGAGGCACGACAGCAACCAGAACCGATTGGACTAGCGGCCTGGAGATAAAAGCATTATCGGAAAACAGGGATATAGAGTTGCTATACTGGGTAGGCTGCACTGCAGCTCTGGAAGACAGGAATATGAAAGTTGCCCAGGCTACGGCCAGGATTATGCAGGCGGCAGGAATCAACTTCGGAATACTGGGAGTGGAAGAGACTTGCTGTGGTGACCCAGCTCGCAGGATGGGCGATGAGTACCTGTTTCAAACGCTCTGCCAAAAAAATATTGAGATTTTTCGGGGATACAACATCAAGAAGATCCTGACCACTTGTCCCCACTGCTTTAACACCCTTAAAAATGAGTACCCGCAGTTCGGTGGCAACTT
>CAZNKW010000125.1:2604-4265 GCA_964573655.1 uncultured Dehalococcoidia bacterium | reverse complement strand
TCAAGAATATTAAGTTCCAGCATCTCCTCAGCGCCCCATTGGTCTACTGCCAGGTTATACACTAAGTCAATCTCCGGGGTTACCTCAGCAAGAAGACGGCCCAAATCGAAGCCGATTCCCCGCCACATAATCTCTCCCTGTCGCAGCTTCAGCCTCAGATGTTGGGAACCGTTACCCACGGGATGACAGTCTACCACTTTCACGCCTCGGGAGAGGAAAACCGGCAGGGGGTTGCCACTTCCAAAGGGAGCAAATCTTTGGACAAGCTTGAAGACCTCTCCGTTGATAGCAGAAAGAGGTATATCAGCCTCAATGGTCAGGAAGGGGTGCAGGTCTACTCCTGATAGTCGCTCAGCCGCTATATGGAGAAGGCGTTGCTGGAACTGGGTTAGATTTTCATTAGGTAGAGCGAATCCTGCCGCCATAGGGTGCCCACCAAATCGCAGCAGGATATCTTGGCATTCCCTCAAAGCGGCTACAATATCAAACTCGGGGATGCTGCGAGCACTTCCGCCGCTGATATCGCGACCTTGCCTGAGAACGATAACCGGGCGGTAAAATTCCTCCGCTAGCCTACCGGCAATAAGCCCAGCTATTCCTGGGGGGTAGTCCTCGCCTCCCACCATCAACAAGGGGGAATCAACCCCACTAATAGATAGCTGCTCCCTCGCCTTGGCTAAAGACTCCTCAGTCAACCTCTGGCGTTGGGTATTCTTCTCCTCCAACTCCTGAGCCAGTTGCCGCGCTTCCTCAGGTGAATCGGTGACCAGTAACCTGTAACCGGCGAGGGCATGGTCTAATCTTCCTGGGGCATTGAGGCGGGGGGCAAGGATCCAGGAGATGTGCTCGGTATCCAGGTTACCTAACTGCAGCCCGGCAATATGCGTCATCTCTTGAAGACCGAGGCGCTGGGTTTTGCTCAGTGCTTCCAGCCCCCTCTTCACCAGATAGCGGTTCTCTCCCACCAAGGGCACCATGTCCGCTACTGTTCCCAGGGCTACTATATCGAGAAATTTGTCTAGGGGTTCCTTTCTGCCTAAAGTCTGAAAAAGTGCCTGAAGGAGCTTGAAGGCAACCCCTACCCCAGCGAGCTGGTAGAAGGGGTAAGCAGAGCTTTCTCGTTTTGGGTTGATTGTGGCTAAGGCTGAGGGGAGGATATGAGTAAGGGAATGGTGGTCGGTGATGATTATGTCCAGCCCTTTCCTTCGGGCATGCTCTACCTCATGGATGTCACCAATGCCACAATCAACAGTTATAACCAGGGTAACGCCTTGTTGACGCAAGCTTTCCAGGGAGACTAGGTTAAGCCCATAGCCCTCCTTAAGGCGGTGGGGGATGTAGGGGATAGCTCTGCCGCCAAGGCTGGATAGACCTTGGGTGAGAAGGGCAGTGCCACAGATGCCGTCAGCGTCAAAATCCCCATAGATGGCGATGCTCTCACCACCCAGCAAGGCACGGTAGACCCTGCCCACTGCCTTATCCATGTCGGGAAGGAGAAAGGGATCGCCTTGGAGACTTTCCCCTATATTGAGAAAGGCATTAGCTTGGATAGGGTCAGTAATGCCACGATTGTACAGGAGTTGAGTCGCTAGAGGAGGGAGCCCTGTCTCTGTGGGGTATTTGGTGGGGGGAAGGACCTTCCAACGGCGGTGGTTCAACTA
>CAZNKW010000125.1:1263-2504 GCA_964573655.1 uncultured Dehalococcoidia bacterium | reverse complement strand
CTATTCGCCCTCTCTGTACTCTCGAAAGACCAGAACCGAATTGTGTCCCCCAAAGCCAAAGGAGTTGGACAGCGCTGTCCTCACCTTTCTCTGGCGAGCCATATTGGGCACATAGTCCAGGTCACACTCCGGGTCAGGGTGAACCAGGTTTATGGTGGGTGGAATCACCCTATGCTGAATAGTGAGGACACATACTATGGCCTCAATAGCCCCAGCAGCCCCAATGAGATGTCCCATCATGGATTTGGTGGAGCTGATAGGGATATGGTAGGCATTCTCGCCGAAGACAGTTTTTATGGCCATGGTCTCGCATTTATCATTCAGTGGTGTGGAGGTGCCATGGGCATTGATATAGTCAATTTCTTTAGGTTCTATCCCGGCTTTCCTCAGGGCGATTTGCATGGCTTTAGCCCCGCCTTCCCCCATCTCGGCAGGCTGGGTAATATGATAGGCATCGGAGGTAGCCCCATAACTAATAACCTCAGCCAGTATGTTAGCCCCGCGCTCTAGAGCATGGGAGAGGTTTTCTAGAACTAGTATCGCCCCTCCCTCCCCTATGACAAAGCCATCACGCTGAGCATCGAAGGGTCGAGAAGCCTTCTGAGGCTCATCATTACGGGTGGACAGGGCACCAGCCGCATTGAAACCAGCGATACCTATGGGGGTAATGGCTGCCTCAGCGCCACCCGCCAGCATCACCTGAGCATCGCCCCGCCTGATGATCTCGCAGGCTTCCCCTATAGCATCGGCGCCGCTGGAACAGGAGGAGGTGGTGCAGAAATTCACCCCTTTCGCCCCCAACATGATGGAGACCTGTCCCGGGGCACCGTCAGTAATCATCATGGGGACAAGGAAGGGGCTTATTCTACTGGGACCCCTTTCGGCTAATATAGCAAATTGGGCGGAGAGGGTAGTCAGACCGCCGATACCGCTGCCAATGAGAACACCAATATCCTCAGGATGGCTAAAGTCAAGTCTGGCTTGTTCCACTGCCTGGAGGCTGGCTACCACGGCAAAGTGGGCGTAGCGGTCCATATGCCGCGCTTGCTTGTGTTCCAGGTAATCGGTGGCCTTGAAACCCTTCACTTCAGCAGCAATCTTCGTTTCAAAAGGCTGAGGGTCAAACAGGCTGATGCGGTCCACTCCGGACTTGCCGCTGATAAGGGCTTCCCAGAGCGAGGGGATATCTAAACCCAGGGGGCTAATTGCCCCCACACCGGTGATGACCACCCGATTAGTCA
>CAZNKW010000125.1:0-1163 GCA_964573655.1 uncultured Dehalococcoidia bacterium | reverse complement strand
CCGAAAATCGGGGTGAGCGATAGCCATAAGCTCCAGGGCACGCTCTCGCTGCGTCTTCCCTTTGAGCCTGGCCAGGCCATATTCTGTAACCACTATATCAGCCAGGGTGCGGGGGGTGCTGACCACTGTCCCCTGCTCCAGCATGGGCACAATGCGGGATAGGGTGCCACCTCTGGCTGTCGAAGGGAGAGCCACAATACTCCGTCCACCCCGGGATAAGTAGGCCCCGATAGCAAAGGAAAGCTGCCCTCCAGACCCGCTGGTCATTACTGGCCCTACAGATTCGGCAGCAATCTGCCCGGTGAGATCCACCGCAATGGCGCTGTTGATGGCCACCATGTTATCATGGGCGGCGATAACCCGAGGGTCGAGAATGTAACTCGAGGAATATACTTCAAACAGGGGATTCCCGCTGATGAAGTCCATCTCCTCCTTAGTTCCCCCTCCTACTGCTGTAGCCACCGCCTTCCCTTTATGGATGTTCTTATATTTCCCATTAATCACCCCGTTCATTACCAGGGTGCCAATGCCTCTGACCGTATTCTCCGAATGCCAGCCCAGGTCATGCTTATTTTCCAGGACTCCAAGCTGGGCTACCCATTCAGCAGTACCACCTACCCCGATCTCCAGACAATCGCCATCTTTAATCAGGCCACCAATATATTCGGCGATGGTCTTTTCTACTTCACCTGGTCCGACGGTCTTTCTCCCCAATATATCGGTACTCCCGGGCACCTTCCCGGTAGGGGTGTGCTCCACAAAGTAGTCTATCTCTGAGACATGAACGAAGTTATCGCCATAGGTTCTAATCAGCCCTTCATTCGCTTCAGCCAAGACTACCCTGGCAGCTTTGACCCACTCCTTTTTAGCCCACAGTGAGGCACCAAAGCTGCAAAAGCCATGCTCGTCTGGGGGCGAGACCTGAACCATGAAGACATCCATTGGCTTCTTTTCACTAGCGTCAGGGACTCCGAAAAGCCCGCTCAGGGCAAAGTCTGCCCTTTTTTGGTTAATCAACTCTCTTATCAGGGGCAGGACGTAGGAGGTTTCCAATTGGAAGGAATCGGGGTAAACCTCGTACCAGCCGGGGTCATACATCGGCAGGTCACTCCCCCCTCCCCCCATAATGGTCACCCCTCTCAGTTCCTCTGCCCTGCCCATCA
>CAZNKW010000124.1:2713-4270 GCA_964573655.1 uncultured Dehalococcoidia bacterium | reverse complement strand
GTGGACAAGAAATCTCGAGCCATTTTGCGGAGCATTTCCTGCGGTTCAGAAAGCCCTAAATCCATAATTGCTACCCTCTCTTTCTACATTATTTGGTCGTCTAGCCCCGAGGCAGCCCTAACCCTCTCGTGGCAATAATGTTTCTTTGAATCTCTGAGGTACCAGCCCCCACCGTGGCTGCCAGCGCATAGAGGTATTGTCGGAGGAAAAAGCCCGCCAAGGGAGACCACTGGCAATCCGGCTCAAGCTGCCCATAATGGCCTAGAAGCTGCATCCCAGTTTGAGCTACCCGCTGCTGGAACTCAGCACCAAAGACTCTCGACATTGAAGCCTCGTGAACTACACTTTGACCTGTGCTCTGCATCCAGACGATGCGGCAAGCAAGGAGCCTGGCTGCTTCACCATCAATAGATAGCTGAGTTAACCTCTGTCTCACTACGGGGTCCTGGAACAAGGGCACGCCATTGCGCTTTGTCTCCCGGGCAAACTCTAACAGCCGGGATAGATTTCGCCGCGCTGCGGCAATGCGATGAATCCCTGACCTCTCATAACCCAGGACAGCACCGGATACGCTCCAGCCATCATTTTTCTTTCCTACCAGGTTCTCCTTCGGGAGGCGCACACTGTCAAAGAAAATCTCACAGTAGGTGCCGACTATATTAGGCAAAGGACGGACAGTGACGCCAGGTGTTTTCAAATCTAAAAGGAAGAAGCTAATCCCCCTATGTTTGGGAACCTGGGGGTCAGTCCTGGCCAGCAAAAAGGTCCAATCAGCGCGGTGGGCAGTGGTACTCCATACCTTTTGGCCATCAAGGACAAAGCAATCCTCTTTCTCTACAGCTCGGGTAGATACGGCTGCCAGGTCAGAGCCAGCCCCTGGTTCACTAAAGGCCTGGCACCACACTACCTCACCCCGGGCAATCTTTGGCAGGTGTTCTCTTTTCTGCACCTCGCTCCCGTATTGGATCAGGACAGGGGCACACATCAGGGCACCCTGCAAGTCCACCCCTGGCAACTCATGATAGTACATCTCCTCGCTAAGGATGAATTGCCTGGTCACAGAGTCCTGTCCCCCGTATTCTTTAGGCCAAGACAGAGCATGCCATCCTCTAGCCCCTACTTTGCGCAGCATATTCCGGGAAAACTCCCACTCCTCCCCGTCTTTCGCCTCCTGAAGGAGCCCTGTTCCTGTCCAGTGAGGCGGAAGTTCCTTCTTTATAAATTCGCGAACCTCTTGTCTGAACCTTTCCTCCTCTTCGCTGAAGCGGAAATCCATTCTACCTCCCTGTTAGATTATTAGAAGTCGGGCATCAAAAAGGTTAGGCCACCAGTAACCAAGATACATGCCCCAGTGATGTAACTAGAAGCCTCAGAGGCAAGATAAATGGCTGCCCCGGCAATATCCTCCGGTTTTCCAAAGCGCCCCAGGGGGACCCTCTGAAGTCGGCGCTCTCGCACCCCAGGGTGCTCTTCAAGCATTTGACTGAACCATTCGACCTCAATATAACCTGGCACAATCGTGTTCACCCGAATGTTATAAGGGCCTAGTTCCGCAGC
>CAZNKW010000124.1:0-2613 GCA_964573655.1 uncultured Dehalococcoidia bacterium | reverse complement strand
CCGATAAATCGGGGTCAGGGTGACAAAATGAACAATCTCCCTATAGCTGTTTGACTTACGGCATATTTAGAGTGAAAATAGAAGGGCTAACAGAGGTTTGAAATCATGGACTTTGAGACGATTATTCTGAAAAAAGAAAAACATATTGCCACCATCACCCTGAACCGTCCCGAGGTATTGAATGCCCTAAACAATCAGCTTGTTAAGGAGCTAGCAACAGCAACGAAGGAGGTGGAGCAAGACGACGAGGTAAGGGTAATGGTGCTTACTGGGGCAGGTCGTGGATTCTGTGCTGGTGCCGATGTTACCACGATGCCAGGCGGAGGAGGGCAGCCAATTCTTCCCTGGGAGGCACCCTTGGAGGAAGTCCAGCGCGGCATACACCTCATAGCCCTTAACCTGTGCGTTGGTCTCCGAAAGCTGAGTAAACCAACTATTGCCATGGTGAACGGGGTGGCTGCTGGTGCCGGATTCGGCTTAGCGCTAAGCTGCGATATAAGAATAGGCTCAGAGAAGGCCAGGTTTGTATTAGCCAGCAACCGAATTGGGTTGAATCCCCCTGCTGGACTTACCTGGCTGTTGCCCCGCATATTGGGATACAGCAAAGCGGCTGAGATTGCCTTCACCGGTCGCCCTGTTGAAGCTGAGGAAGCAGCGCGAATAGGTATACTGAATAAGGTTGTGCCCGCAGCCGAGCTGGAGAGAGAGACCAGGGCATTAGGTCAGCAGATTGCCCAGGGACCTCCTATGGCTATTAGGCTGACCAAGCAGTTGCTGTATCACGAACTTCACCGGGACCTAGAGCCCCACCTAGATATTTTTGCCGCTTACCAGACAATGCTTCACTACACTCAAGACCATCGAGAAGGCGTCACCGCCTGGCGCGAAAAGAGGGAACCAAGATTTCAAGGGAAATAGTTAAAGACTTTGAAAAAAGTTATCAGAATAAAGGAGGAGAACTTAATGGACAAAAAGGCTATCCTAGCGAAGGCAAAAAAGGAAAAGAGAACCCTGCTCACGGAAGTCGAATCTAAACAGCTTCTGGAGAAGGCGGGTATAAGCGTCATCAAGACTAAGCTGGCTACCTCCATGAAGGAGGCTGCTGCCCTGAGCAAAGAGATGGGCTTCCCAGTAGTGCTGAAGATAGCCTCTCCTGACGTGGTCCACAAGAGCGATGCCGGCGGGGTTAAGGTAGGGCTAAAAAACGTCACCCAAGTGAGCCAAGCCTATAGGGAGATTATGGCCTCCGTAAAGCAAAAGCACCCCAAGGCCGCTATTGATGGGGTATCGGTCCAGCCCATGGCAAAGCCAGGGGTGGAGGTAATCATTGGCATGTTTAAAGACCCCCAGTTCGGACCGGTGCTTATGTTTGGTCTGGGTGGAATATTTGTGGAAATCCTCAAAGACGTCTCTTTCAGGATTGTCCCTTTAGCCCGAAGGGACGCCAGGGAAATGATCAGAGATATAAAAGGGTATCCTGTGCTTGAGGGCTATCGAGGGCAAGAGCCAGCCAACGTCCCCTTCCTTGAAGAGATGCTGCTCAAGGTCTCTGATTTTGCCGAGCGAAATCCTGAGATAAAGGAACTCGACCTTAACCCTATATTCGCCTACCGGGATGGCGCTGTAGCTGTCGATGCCAGGGTAGTGCTTGAGGAAGAGGCAATCAAATGAGGCAAAAATGGTGGATATTTGTCTCTGCGGCCTTGATTATAGCCATCATCGCTGGGGGAGCAGTGTTTATCTCCAGGCAGTGGGGTGGAGCCAAGCCCATCGAGATAACCCTCCCCCAAGCCCCAGCATCGACCATAGAGGTGTACCTCAGCGGCGCCGTAGCCGAGGAAGGCATCTATACCCTTAGCCAGGATAGCAGTCTTGAGGATATCCTCCAAAGAGCTGGCGGGGTGACTGAAGGAACAGACCCCCTCAAGCTCAAAGCCCGCGTCCTTTATACCGATGAGAGCCCCTTCGAACAACCCCAAGAAACGAAAATCAATATCAATACTGCCTCTTTTGAGGAACTTCAGACTCTATATGGCATTGGGCCAGTAAAGGCCCAGGCTATTATTGATTACCGCAACGAAAAAGGATTCTTCCATTCGGTTGAGGAATTAATGAACGTGCCCGGCATCGGTCCCAAGACCATGGAAGAAATTAGGGATGAAATTACCGTAGTAGATTAACCCCTCAATATAGGGACTCCGATAAATCGGAGTCCGAACGGTCGAAGACTCGACTCTGACAAGTGGACAGACCTTAAGGTCTGTCCCTACTTCCCCATCCTTAGAAATGCGGTGGAGACCTAGGAAGAGATGAGGCTTATCTCCCTTAGCCTGGCCTGGGTCGCTGGTATCTATATTGGTTCGCTGGTCTCACTGCCTCTTTATGCCTTCCTAGCAGCCTTTATCCCCTCCTTAATAGCTGCCTTACTGTGGCACAAGAGGCCAGTCTTTCTTTGGGGAGGACTATGCCTTATTGTCCTCTTCAGCGGCATTGGCTGCTATCAATGGAGGGTCACTGAGCCTACGCTTCAGTCTTTTAATGACCAGGGAGTGGTGGCAATAAGGGGTGAGGTAGATAGAGACCCTGAATTTGAGGGCACCACCTCCAGATTAC
>CAZNKW010000123.1:3267-4289 GCA_964573655.1 uncultured Dehalococcoidia bacterium | reverse complement strand
CTCTTCTTCTCCTCCTGCTTCAGGAGGTCACTGAACAGGTCAGCGTGATATATTTCGTGGTCCCTTATACGAATCAAAAGGTCCTTCAGGCCAGGGTCTTCAACCTCTTGGGCAGCGCGGTCATACTCAGCAGCTACATCCTGCTCAATCTTGATATCCGCTCGAAGCATATCGGCTGCCTTCATTGATTGATCCACCTCGGTATGTTCTATCCTCGGAGTACCTCCCCCATCCACCATCTCCTCAGACAACCACCCCAGATGTTGCATCTCATTTATGGCCTGATCCTCCATTTCTTTCTGGACATCCTCACTGGTAGCCATATAGCGGTGCAAAAGGTACTGCAGAATAACGGTGTACTCATGCTCGATGCCCCAATTGAGAACTTGGGCTACCCTGTCCTGACGAGAACCTCTTAGATCCTTAGCATCTGACTTTCGAGCCTTGCCCACAAAGTGCTGGAAGTCACCCCGATGTGACTTCTCATCAGAGAGAATCCGCCGCAGTAGTCGCTTGATCTTGGGATTGCCAATGGCCTTGATATGCGCCCCATACATGGCAATGGCGTCATCTTCCTGGAGCACATTATTCCTCATCCAATCAGAGACTGATGCACCACCAGTGCGCATCTCTCCTCGTATCAGGCTGGGGACTCCACCAAGGCTGACTATGGTCTCAGCCAGCCAATCGAGGTGCCGCATCTCCTCCCGGGCAATGGCTTCGATCTCGCAAGCCATCTCGCCTTCACCCATAGCATAGGCATGTGTCAAATACTGGATGATAGCTGCATGCTCACCCTCGAGATCCTTATTCAGTAAATTAGCGATATTCTCTTTCATTACAGCACCCCCCGAATCTTGCTTTCTTGTCAAAGTAGATTGGCTCAGACAAAATTCTATCTCCAGATCACGCCTTTAGTCAATAGCAGCCTGAGGAAGAGTATGTGCTCTCTGTGAGCCGATTTGGGATTGTGAGATCAAGTATGCTAAACTGCCCAGAGATTCCTCGGTTCACTCTAAGAC
>CAZNKW010000123.1:1609-3257 GCA_964573655.1 uncultured Dehalococcoidia bacterium | reverse complement strand
CTCTAAGACTTGGTGTGACAAGCTGGGCTTCTCAGAGGAATTAAATGTAACCGGAGGATTGTGCATGACCGATTTCGGTGCACCATCAACAACAAAGAAAGGTCTGGAAGCCAAGTGGCTGATTCTAACGGCCGTGATGCTGGGCACCTTTATGACCCCCCTCGACGGCAGCATAGTCAATACCATCCTCCCTTCTATCACCGCCTTCTTCCATACCGAGATCTCGACAGTTCAATGGGTGCCCACCGTCTACCTATTGACCATTTGCTGCCTCATTTTGCTATATGGCCGCCTAGGGGATTTGGTGGGTTATAAGAGGGTTTTCCTCTATGGCCTGGCTGCCTTCATAGTAACCTCTATCCTATGCGGCTCCTCACAGAGCATCTGGATGCTAATTGCCTTTAGAGCCCTGCAGGGGCTTGCCGCCAGCATGATCATGGCCGTAGGCGTTGCCATCGTTACAGCAGCTTTCCCTCCCACCGAGCGAGGCAAGGCTCTGGGCATCTATGCTATTAGTATCGCCGTCGGCCTAGGCCTTGGCCCAACTCTGGGTGGCATTATTGCCGAACACCTCAACTGGCGCTACGTCTTCTTCATCAATGTCCCCATCGGAATAGCTGCTCTGCTTTGGGGTTCCCGCATCATACCTAGGAGTAGTACGAAACCGGGGCAGCGCCTTGACTGGCCCGGGGCTCTGACTGCGGTTGTTTTCCTGCTCAGCTTCCTTCTTTATGCCAACAGAGGCGAGGACTGGGGATGGGCTTCACCCTTGCCCCTCACCCTACTGGCAATAGCCATCGTGTTTGGTGCATTGTTCTTCGGGATAGAGCGCAGATTGGAACAGCCTATGCTCAACTTGGCACTCTTCGCCAACCGTGTCTTTAGCTTCGCCAGCCTGAGCGCACTTCTCAGCTTCATGGCATTGTATGCTCTGGTCTTCTTGACACCTTTTTACCTGATGTTTGTGCTGCACTACGGTATACTTAAAGTGGGAGTGGTAATGGCTGCTTCCCCCGTAGTCACCCTGTTTGTGGCCCCTCTGAGCGGCGCAGCATCAGACCGCATCGGCACCAGAGTTTTCGCCTTCTGCGGCATGTGTATCGCTGCCTTGGGCCTCTTTCTCTTCAGCAGCTTGCAAGAATCTGCTGCAGCCTTTGACGTTGTATGGCGTCTGGCTATTACCGGCCTAGGGATGGGTATGTTCCAGAGCCCGAACAACAGTGCCATCATGGGAAGCGTTCCCCCTTGGCATCTGGGTATTGCCTCAGGGATATTGGCTGCCATGCGCAATGTAGGTATGGTGCTGGGGATCGCTGTAGCCGGTGCTGTACTCTACAATGTGGCTCCTATAGCGTCGTCGGGGCAGCCGGGTTCCTTTACCAGCGATCAAATTGAAGAGTTTCTGTCCGGTTTGCACTGGGCCTACATAGGGGGGATCATAATGGCAGGCACTGCGGCTCTAACCTCTCTTGTGGCCATAAGCCGACAGAGACCAGCCTAGACTAGAGGCTGACCGTTTTCCTGAAAACAAGCGCCCGATAATGCCTTGCCCTGGTAAATAATCTCAAACCGTAGCTTATTGATTTTGCCCCTGCAAACCAATAGAATTAGATCAAGCTCGAGTTATACAATCACGCCCAGTAATAGC
>CAZNKW010000123.1:0-1509 GCA_964573655.1 uncultured Dehalococcoidia bacterium | reverse complement strand
CAAATGGAAATAGAAGGAAAGGAATACTACCATAAAGCTGGGCAGAGAAGCGATAATCCCCTGGCAAAGAAGCTATTCCAGCGCTTGGCTGAGGAAGAGAATATGCACATAGAGAAAGCAAACGAAATCTACAAAGCCATCAAGAACAAGGCGAGGTGGCCAGAAAAAGAGACGACTTTTAAACACGAAAAGAGTCTCAGGAATGTGTTTAGAGAGGCAATAGAGGGTATGGATAGGGAGGTTAAAACCTCCTCCAGCGAACTTGAAGCACTGAAGGTAGCTATGAACATGGAGGACAAGAGCTATAGTTTTTACAGAAGCCGTGATAAGGAAGCGTCTTCATCCGCTGAAAAATCTTTTTACCAAGCTTTAACTGCTGAGGAGAGGGAGCACTATCTCACTCTTTTGGATTCCTATGAGTATCTTACAGACCCGCAAAGCTGGTTCACCAAGAAGGAACGTTGGAGCTTGGACGGGGTGTGAGTCCCTGACCTTTGAGATGGTTTGATATTCTATGGCTATTGAAGTAGAGCTTTTGAAATCCATCCCTTATTTTGCCGGCTTGAGTCCTACAGAGCTCGAAGCAATTAAGCGGTACGTCTTCGAGAAGTCGGCTGATAGGAACGAGCTGATCCTCTTAGAAGAGGAACCCGCTGAGGCGGTGTACTTCGTAGTTTCAGGGGCGGTGAAAGCCTTCAAAACTTCGGCTGAGGGTAAGGAGCAGATTCTGTGCATCCTGCGACCAGGCGAGTCCTTCAACGATGTCCCTCTATTTGACGGTGGACCGAATCCAGCCAGCGCTATAGCTATGAGCCCCGTCACTCTCTATGGAATAAGCAAAACTGACATGGAAACGCTTCTACGTGAGCATCCCAGCATAGCTATCAACATAATCAAGGTTTTGGCAGAAAGGGTGCGTCATTTTGTCTCGTTGGTTGAAGACCTTTCTTTCCGGCATGTGACCGGCAGGGTTGCCAGACTGCTCCTGGAGTATGCCAAAGACCACACCGGATTGGGCCAGGAGGTAAGTCCCAAGCCCAGGCTCACTCAGCAGGATATGGCAGCTATGGTGGGCACTGCCCGTGAGGTAGTGGGCAGATCGCTTAAAGCCTTGGAAGAGGAGGGGGCGATCAGGATGGACCGCCATCGCATTGTGATTGTCAATAAGGAAATCCTGGAGGAACTGAGCGGTATTGCTGTGTCATGAAGACTTATAGAGACAAAGGTCACATACTATTAATTGGGCAACATGCTAAGATGATTTTTGCATAGAGAGTTATTATGTCTGAAATGCCCATCATAAACCGGGAGCTTTGCAACGGATGCGGTCTATGTGTCAGCGTATGCCGCTGCAAAGCGCTGGTGCTTGTTGACGATGTCATCATGGTTGTCGAGACAGAAGAATGTGGCTATTGCACCGAATGTGAAGCTGTCTGCCCCACTGGAGCATTACGCTGCCCCTATGAAATAGTCATCGAGGAGTACTACGAAGAAAGCTAGGCCAACCCA
>CAZNKW010000122.1:1655-4321 GCA_964573655.1 uncultured Dehalococcoidia bacterium | reverse complement strand
TATTGCCCCACTCGCTGTGCCTTCCCTGGTATATTGTGGTCGATAATGAACTTCACGGTAGCATAAGCCACAGCACAAGCTAGAGGGTTACCCCCATAGGTAGAGCCGTGGTCTCCAGGCTCAAAGACGGCTGCCTTTTCTTTAACCATGATGGCACCAATAGGCACCCCACTGGCTAACCCTTTGGCTAAGGTCATGATATCAGGCTCAACACCGTATTGTTGATAGGCGAAAAGCGTCCCTGTTCGCCCCACCCCAGTCTGAATCTCGTCCAGGATAAACAGAAGCCCCTTCTGGTCACACCAAGCCCGCACCTTCCCCAGGTAATCTTCAGAGGGGAGGTTCACTCCCCCCTCCCCCTGTATCGCCTCCAGCATTACAGCGCAGGTCTGGCTGGTAGTAGCCTTCTCTATGGCAGCAATATTGTTGTATTCCACATTGATGAAGCCGTTAGGGAGGGGGGTATAAGGCTGCTGGAATTTTTGTTGTCCGGTAGCCGCCACCATAGCCAGGGTTCGACCATGAAAGGAGTTCAAGGCGGTAATGACCTCGAAAGCCCCTCCCAGATGCAGCTTGCCATACTTGCGGGCTAGCTTCACCGCCCCCTCATTCGCCTCAGCACCACTGTTGCAGAAGAATACCTTATCGAAGCAACTATTTTGCACCAGCAGCTCTGCTAAGCGTATCTGGGGGATAGTGTAGAACTGGTTTGAGGCTTGGATTAGGGTGTTTGCCTGTTCAGCTATGGTTTGGGTTACTATGGGATGACAATGCCCTAAGCTATTCACTGCCCAACCGCCAACAAAGTCAAGGTATTCCTTCCCTTTATCATCCCATGCCTTTGCCCCTTGCCCACGCACCAGAGTCACCGGCAAACGCTTCACCGTCTGCAAGAAATATTTCTGCTCTAGTTCCTGCCAGTTGTTCATTGTTGGTTTTCCCTCTGTAGGGGTGCCCCGATAAATCGGGGTGTCCACCCGGGGCTGACACAGAGTTCAGCCCCTACTAAGCAATAGTAGTCCCCCTGCCCCTCCCCTCTATCTCCTCAATCAAGGCGTGAGACACTCTGCCATCTATAATTCGAGTTACGGGAACAGTGGAAAGGGCACGGAGGCAGGCTTCTATCTTGGGTACCATCCCGCCTGAAGCCACTCCAGAGGCCATCAGAATGGTTGCCTCTTGTGGGGAGAGACGGGAGAGCAGCTTCCCCGAGCTATTGAAAATGCCAGCTACATCAGTAAGGAAGACCAGCTTCTCAGCACCGAGAGCAGCAGCGATCTCCCCAGCAACCGTGTCACCATTGACATTGAGCACGAAGCCGTTCTCGCCGGATTGAGGGGGTGATTGAAGGCTCAGCGGAGCAATTATGGGGATAAAGCCTGCCCCAATTACGGCAGTTAGCAGCGCCGGGTTAACCTTCGTTATCTCACCAACATAGCCCATTTCAGTATCCTTGACCTTTGCCTCCAGAAGACCACCATCAATACCACTTAAGCCGATGGCTTTCCCTCCTGAAGCTTCAATAGCTGCTACCAACTCCTTATTCACCAGCCCGGCCAGAATGGCGGTTACTACCTTTAGGGTTTCGGCGTCGGTCACCCTCAAACCCTGCACAAACCTGGTGGAGATGCCCAGTCGGCCGAGCCAATCAGTCACTACATCAGCACCGCCATGAACAACCACAGGGAGAATACCCCTCTTTTGCAGTGTCACCAAATCTGCCACGATGGTATCATGGCTGCCCAGCGTGCTGCCCCCAAGCTTGATAACCGTAACCTTGGTCAAATCCATCCTAGATTCTATTACCCTCCTTCTCAATCGAGATAAGCATAGCAGAAGAGTAAGCCAATATCAACGAGATAACGAAAAGAGAGTGTTCAGAGTCATTGCGAGGGCCCCGACTGGTCGGGTGACGAAGCAATCTCAAAGATGATGTCGAGGAGATACTACAAGATTCTTCGTCGTCCAAATTCCTTTGGACTCCTCAGAATGACATTATTAAACACCCTTTGCCTGGACTCTCCTCATCAAGACAGGCTTGGTATGCTATAATTGTGCATGACTCCCAGAAAGATGGACGCCCAGAACGAGATTACCCTAAAGTTACGTGCTCACCATATCTGTTGCATACCCTTTCTTACTTACGACTTTAGTGACCGGGGCATAAAATACCTTCAGGTTGGAAACATAATCAAGCAAACCCTAAGTTCAGAACCTGACTCTACCATAATGGTTATTGAAGGTGCAGACGAATTATGTAAAGTATGCCCCCTCTGCCAAGAAGACCGGTGCCAAAGCCCCCTGGGAGATGAAGAGGCGGTTAGAAAATGGGATGCCGTCCTCTTAAAGGAATTAGGGCTATCCTTTGGGGAGGCATTGAAAGTGAGGCAATGGCAGTCCCTGATTAAGAAGAAGCGGCCTTTTCGACTCTGCCAGAGGTGCCAATGGAGAGAAAGCTGCAGCGTCAGTGCTGGGCAACAGACGACTTAGACTGCTGAGAGAACGTGCTTAAAGGCCAAAAATAGACCTGATTGCCTGAATATATCCTGCCTCTGATAAGGAGGGAAACGTTATCTCTAAACTCCTCTCAAAGTCATAAGTAGGGACAAACCTTTAGGTTTGTCCACTTTCTGGACAGAGCTAAAGCTCTGTCCCTACATTGCTCT
>CAZNKW010000122.1:0-1555 GCA_964573655.1 uncultured Dehalococcoidia bacterium | reverse complement strand
CTCTCCCCAATTTATATCAGGTTACATAAGCACTATTAATAGTAACATATTCCTCAGATAGGTCACAGCCCCAGGCAGTAGCTGATTCTTTGCCCAGGTTGAGGCATACCTTGAAAGACACCTCAGAATTGCTCAGCACAGCCCTTGCCTCTTCTTTATCAAAGGAGGTAGGAGAGCCCGCCTTAAAAAGGCAGGTATCCCCTAGGTAGAGGTCTATCTTCGACGGGTCTATCTCTGCCCCGCTCCGCCCCAGGGCAGCGACTATCCTCCCCCAGTTGGGGTCGCTGCCATGCACCGCTGCTTTGACTAAGGGGGAGCTGGCTACAGCCCGGGCAGCCCTTCGAGCATCCTTTAGAGTCAGGGCAGCTTCAACCCTAACCTCAAAAAGCTTGGTCGCCCCCTCCCCACCACGGACAATGCCCTTTGCCAGATAGAGGCAAACCTCCCGGAGGGCGTCCTGAAATACTTTTGCCCCAGCCATGCCAGCCTTCAGCGGCTCATTGCCAGCCAATCCATTGGCCAGCAGCAGCACGGTATCATTGGTACTGGTGTCGCTGTCTATGGCGATCATATTGAAAGAGTCATCCACTACCTTCCTTAGCATGGTTTGAGCCAAATCGGCACCTATAGCAGCATCGGTAGTCAGAAAACAAAGCAAGGTAGCCAGATCAGGGTAAATCATCCCCGCCCCCTTAGCGACACCACCAATGATGACCTCCTTCTTACCCAGTCTGACGCTCACCGCTATCTCCTTAGGGAAGGTATCAGTAGTCAGTATTGCCTCTGCCAGTTGGTGCCCTCCTTCAGGGGTGAGACGGATAGCTTCAATCTCCGTTCGGAGGTTTTCCATAGGCAAAGGTACACCAATCACCCCAGTGCTGGCCACCAAAACCTGCTGCGGCGATATCCCCAGCTTCCTGGCAGCCAACTCTGCCATCTCAAGAGAATCAGCCATCCCTTGCTCCCCGGTGCAGGCGTTAGCACAGCCTGAATTCACCACTATGGCTTGGGCTCTCCCCCTGGCTAACCTCTCTTGGCATAGAACCACTGGAGCTGCCTTGATTTTATTGGTGGTAAAGACACCTGCCACAACGCAGGGAACCTCTGAGCAAAGGAGTCCCAGGTCCAGAAGACCATCACCCTTAGTCTTTATCCCAGCATAGATAGCACCAGCTAGGAAGCCCTGGGGTGAGGTAACTGTGCCACGAGGGATAGGTTTGTATTTTGAACTCATCGGTAGTGCCAATTATAGGCTACCTCCACCCCTCTGTCTAGCTTAGTCCGCCCAATCCGTGGGTGCACCGTCAGAAGCCTCGCCTTTGAGGTGGTTCCTCATAGCTAACTGCAGAACTATCGAGGCGAGGGGAATTCACCCTCACCCTACCCTCTCCCGTCAAGAGAGAGGGATTTGGGCAAAGGAGACCCCGTCCTTCAGGGCGGGGTCTGTCACATAGCGAAGCGGCCAACGGTGGCATTCATGCCGCCCACCCCACTGGCGGGTCGACAAGACTCTTCGAGCTAAAGCCCACGGTTGGCGGCTAGCACAGGTGAGACT
>CAZNKW010000121.1:0-4327 GCA_964573655.1 uncultured Dehalococcoidia bacterium | reverse complement strand
TACCAAAAGAGCGAAGCTGGGAAACCACTTTCTGGTCGTCTGTGCCCAGGAGAGCACCAAGACGCAGGGCACATTCAAAAAGCGGCACCGTCTTCCTACTGATTGTCTCCTGATAATTATCTGTGCTGACATTGAAGCGATTCTCACAGTCAATATCCATATACTGCCCCTCGCAGACTTTTAGGCTGGCTTGATTCAACAAGCATGAAGCGAGCATTATCTTTCCCTGGGGTACACCGTGCCGTCTGAGCCGAAGCAAGGCAAGTGGTGCCAGAGCATACATGGCATCGCCAGCGTTTATTCCCTGTGCCTCTCCCCATAATTTCCATACAGCGGGGCGATTTCGCCGCTTCCAGCTTTTGTCTTGTATATCATCATGGATAAGGGAGAAATTGTGTATCAGCTCAATGGCGGCTGCTGCTGGAAGTGCAGAATGCCAGTCACCCCCCACCGCCTCGCAGGCAAGAAGGCAAAGGGTAGGACGAACCCGCTTGCCACCCCGGTTTTCTTGAGGGAGACCCTGCTCATCTACCCATCCCAGGTGGTAACGGAGCATAGCATAGAGGGGTAGGGTTCTTTCACCGACAACCGACTTGAGCTCAGCCTCAATTTCAGCCTGATAGCGATAGAAGGAACTTGGTAAAGACATCTACTTTTTGGTAATAAGGAAGCTGAAGATCAGAAACATTTCTCTATAAAGGAGGAGGCTGTTCAGTTTTGATTTCCCGTCCAGCTTGGGGCATTTTGCAGAGTATTCCTCATTAGATTTTCATAGTGCTCCGATTTATCGGAGCCTTTGAACGCTCTAAAGACCTGTACTAGATTTCTAAACACCTCGAAGAGTCTATTCGACTTCAAGAAGAGGAGCTGGTTATTAAGCTATGTTTCTTAAAAGGACTGGAAAGCTCAGGGAAAGAATTCAAAACTTGCCGGGCTATCCCCGGGGCGTCGAGGTCGTAGGTGGAACGAAGCAGTGATTGGGGACCGTGCTCTACAAATACCTCAGGGATGCCAAGGCATTTCACCTGAACATCGTGAAAGTCGGAGTCTTGCAATAGCTGCAGCACAGCGCTGCCAAATCCACCGGCAAGGGTGTTCTCCTCTACGGTAAGCAGCCGCTTGACTCTTTTAGCACTATCTAAAATAAGCTCGGAGTCCATCGGTTTAGCAAAGCGGGCATTAATCACCATACAATCCACCCCTGCCTTTTTCAGTTCCTGAGCTGCTACCAGCGAAGGATACACCATAGCGCCGAGAGCGACGATGGCCACATCCTTTCCATCTCGGAGTAGCTCTCCTTTGCCGATAGGGAGCTCCTGTAGTACCCCGTCTAATGCTGCCCCAGGACCTGAGCCCTTGGGGTAGCGTATGGCCATAGGGCGATTCGCTTTTACGGCAGTATAGACTAAATGCTGCAGCTCATTTTCATCCTTGGGAGCAGAAACCACCAGATTGGGGATGCAGCCAAGATAGGAAAGGTCGAGGCTACCTTGATGGGTCTTGCCATCATCACCTACAATCCCACTGCGGTCGATAACAAAAACAATGGGTAAGCTCTGCAGACAAACATCGTGAACTATTTGGTCGAAGGCACGCTGCAAAAAGGTAGAATAGATAGCCACAATAGGGATGAAGCCCTGAGTAGCTAAACCGGCAGCAAAGGTAACTGCATGCTGTTCACAGATACCTACGTCAAAGACGCGGTCAGGGAATTCCTTGGCTACCCCGGCTAGCCCAGTACCTTCAAGCATAGCAGCGGTGATAACCACTACCTTAGGATTCTCTCGAGCAATGTGTGATACAGTTTGCCCCAAGATTTCACTATAGGTGGGTTTATCGCTCATGCTAGCTGATACCCCATGGAAACCAGTAGCATCTTTCTCTGCCGGGTGGTACCCCTTGCCCTTGGTAGTGACAACATGGATGAAGATAGGTCCATTTTGGTAGCTTTGTGCCTGGTAGAAAGCTGTCTCCAGGTCAGCAATATTGTGTCCATCAACAGGTCCCAGGTAGGTAAACCCCAACTCCTCCCAGGTTATCCTCGGCAGAAGCAAGCCCTTCAAGCCCATCTTGATTCGCTTGCCTACCTGTCTGCCTAAAGGGAGCCTGGTGATGAGCCTTCCCATTCCCCTCCTTGCCCGGAGTAAGCGGGCACTAAGGCGCAACCTGGTGAGCACCTTAGACAAGGCACCAACACTGGGAGAGATTGCCATGCCATTATCATTTAACACTACGATAAACCTGGTACCTAATTGTCCTGCCTGATTTAAACCCTCTAGCGCCATCCCCCCGGTTAAGGCACCATCCCCAATAACTGCCACTACTTGATAGTCTTCCCCAGCTAGGTCACGAGCGGTAGCCATACCCAAGGCAGCCGAAATTGAGGTGCTGGCATGTCCTGTCCCGAAGGCATCATGAGGGCTCTCTTCTGGGTCGGGAAATCCTGATAGACCCTCATACTGGCGAAGGGTAGAAAAGCGCTCCCTGCGCCCGGTCAATAGCTTGTGGACATAGGATTGATGCCCCACATCCCAGATAATCTTATCTTTAGGACTGTTGAAAACACGGTGCAAAGCGATAGTGAGTTCTACTACACCTAGATTAGAGGCGAGGTGTCCCCCATTAGCTGACACGAGACTTACTAGCTCTTCTCTTATCTCGGCAGCAAGCCTTTCTAACTGACTGGAAGACAAGCCCTTTAGGTCAGCTGGTTCACTAATCCTATCTAAAATCCTCACATCCTCACCTTTTGGCCCTTCTATGGGAGTATCTCATATTAACAATGCATGCCTGGGTTGTCAATTGACTTCCAGAGCCTCTATTTTCTCCAGGCGTTGAGCGTGTCTTCCCCCTTCAAACTCGGTGTTGAGGAAGGTTTGTACAATCTCTTTGACCGAATCTTCCCCAACCACATCTGCCCCTAGGCAAAGGATGTTAGCATTGTTATGTTGCCGAGCACGGCGAGCCGTAAAAGGGTTGTGGCATACTGCTGCCCTTATTCCTTTGACCTTGTTTGCTGTTATACTCATGCCGATGCCGGTGCTACATATCAAAATACCACAGCCAAATTCCCCTCTAGCTACTGCCTCCGCCACCTCTTGGGCAATGTCAGGGTAATCTACCGGGGTGGTATCATAGCCACCAAAATCTTCGTAGCTATGCTCTGTCTTAGTGATAAGGCTGACAATCGCCTGCTTAAGATTTAACCCTCTATGGTCACAGCCTAAGGCAATACGCATTCCTCCCCCTTGCGGCACTAGTATATCCTTACCAGCTCCTTAATTCAAATCCTTGAGAGGGTGTTTAAAAATGTCATTCTGAGGAGTCCAAATCAATTTGGACGACGAAGAATCTCAGAGATTCTTCCCCCGATGAATCGGGGTCAGAATGACAATTTGATGTTGTTAAACAGTCTCATCCTTGACAAGGATGATTCATAAAGATAAACTTTGCTTGATTAAGACCGCTGATTGAAGATCTCAAATGGGTTATTAGATTGGTAAGGAAGGGCTCCTGTCTAGAAACGAGGTCTTTGGTCTGATTAGGCCATAGTTGGCCCCGTGGTGTAGCGGACTAACATGCCACCCTGTCACGGTGGAGATCAGGGGTTCAAATCCCCTCGGGGTCGCTTCCAATACCTCTAGCGTGACAGTCAAAGTTCAATTTGAAGAAAGGTTCAAACTCCGGTCGTGGCTTAATGGCTACGACCTTGTTGTTTTCTAGCCATAGGTGTTCCGATTGTGCCTTAGCTGGCCTGTTGCGCTGTCCTTGGTTTGCTTCTCTCCAACCCTGACTATGCTAAGTGGTTGCGCGAAAACGGTAGGGGGCATGGTAAGGATGGATTTTCTTATCACCAGGTATCTGAAAGAATATCTGCTGCTTCCCCTCTTGCTCTACCACCCTGAAGATATAATCTACCTTTAGAGACCTTGAGGCTTTATCTCTTAGTATATTGGGGTGCCTTACGGGCACGCTTAAGTCCGTATTTCTTACGCTCCTTTACCCTGGCATCCCTGGTGAGTAGTCCATATTGACGTAACAAGGGTTTCAATCCTTCATCAGCCTTTATTAGAGCACGAGCAATGCCATGTCGAAGGGCTCCAGCTTGTCCTGAAATTCCTCCCCCTTCTACCTTTGCCACCGTATTGAATCTATCTAAAGTGTCAGTAACTCGCAATGGCTCGACTATTACCGCTTGAAGAGCAAGCTGAGGGAACAGTTCCTCTAAAGGTTTTCCGTTGATGATAATAGTGCCACTGCCAGGTAGCAGCCTTACCCTGGCGATAGCAGTCTTCCTTTTCCCTGTTCCGTAGAAATAGGCTTGATC
>CAZNKW010000120.1:0-4345 GCA_964573655.1 uncultured Dehalococcoidia bacterium | reverse complement strand
GGCCTTAATACTGCTCTCTACTGCCACCACCTTAGCCATGTTAGCTACAGCTCCAACCTCACTAATACTTGCCCCAGTATCGTACAATGTGGAAGCTTTAAAATTCAAAGTTCTGGCTGCCTGCATTCCTGCATAGGCTTCAGCTAGATTAAACTGCAGCCATTGATAGCTCCCAATGGGCTGTCCTCCGAAGATTTTCCTTTCCTTCGAATACTCAATGGCCTTGCCCATCGCTAGCCTGGCAATTCCAATAGCAGCAGTCGCGAAACTCATCCTTTCACTATTGAGCGTGGACAGCAGCGAATACCAGCCTTCGTCAAGCGGGGGCATCAAGGCGTTCTCAGGTAGCTCAAGGTCATTAATGCCGACGTCGCACGAATGGGAATAATTTATCCCATGCTTCGATATGGGGGTGACCGTAATTGCCGGGTTTGGCAGGTCAGCAAGAAAAAGGCTTATCCCGAATGTTTTCCTGGGTGCCTGTTCCTTCGGCGTCGTCCGGGCAATGATCACCATCCCCCCAGCCCTGTCAGCCCCGCTGATCCAGGTCTTGTTCCCATTTATCACCCAACCACCAGACACCTTTATCGCCCTGGTCTTGGTATCAAGGGTATTGCTACCGGCATCCGGCTCGGTGAGGGCCATGCAGAACTCGATTTCTCCCGAGGCTATGCGAGGCAGATATTTGGCCATCTGCTGTTCTGTTCCGTGGTGGACGATGCTCATGGCACCAAATATTTTGCTGAGTATAAGATACCAGGCGCCAGCCATGCCACAGCCATTGGCTGCCAGCTCCTCCATGGCTATAAGGAGTTCAGTCATGCCCTTACCCGACCCGCCATATTTCTCCGGGACTATCATGCCGGTAAACCCGACCCGGCTTATGGCCTTGTAGAACTCCTCGCCGAATTCTTCCCTGAAATCCTTCTCTCTCCAGTACTCAGCGGGAAAGTCTTTAGCTATTTGCCGCGCAGAATTAGCGATTAACTTTTGCTCTTCGGTGAAATTGAAATCCATGATGTCTCTCCCCAAAGCAGGTCCAGACATAAGTCAAAGATAGCCTCAGGCATAACCTTGAGACTCAGAACTATTTGTTCTTCCACCTGCTTTCGACCTCTTCTTTTGTGATGCCAAACCGTCTCTCCAGAAAGGTATAGGTGTTCTCCAAATCTCGCTCTAAATCTTCGATGTTCTTCGGATATCTGTGGAGGCACGAATCTTCAGGGAGTGCTTGCCCTGCAATTGGCACAGCGTAAATATCCATTAGGTCGCCTTTTCTTTTCTCTCTGAATTTTATCTTCACTTCCTGCCCAACGAAGATGTCCGTGGGCGCCGCTACTATTTGGATCGGCAAGGCGGTGTGGGCGCCATCGACTTGTACATAGCTTAGTACAAATGGCAGCATCTCCAAGAATGCATCGGCTGAGAACAACATCACTGAGAAAGTGTGAACCTTCCCACTTTGCGGCAATTCTACCCATTCCGCTTCAGCCACTCTACATAACGGGTTCCAGCAGTGAACTCTTGGAGGGCAATAAACCGTCCCGCACTGAGGGCATTTCGTTCCGAACAGTTTCCTGTCTATTAGCCCCTTAAAGAACTTTGAGACCAGGCCGTAGCTATGATGATAGAGCACACCATGCGGCCGGTAAATGACCATGAACTCGGCTTCTTTCGCTTCCTCAATCTTTCCTGGACCAGCAGGAGCCTTTACTATTTCATAACCTTTAACAGTCCAGTTTCCCTTTCTAGCGTAGTCCTCCCATTCCTTCTTAATCGCTGTCGCTTTATCCTCTATTATTTTGCCTTCATGTGTCATTTTCTTACCTCCAAAAGTTTAGTCCTTGGAATAAATGATTACCCCGCCTTGACACCCAGTCCCACCATGTCCCGTAATGAGAGCCTTCCTGGGATTTGGCAACTGTAGAGCTGAATCACCAAACTTCTTGGGGATTAAGCCAGCTAATTGCCAGTATAGGAAGAGGGTTTGTAATAATGATGTAGCACCGACCGGATGCGCAAAAGCCGTTAAACCACCGCTGAGTTGGCAAGGAAGTTCACCATCCCTTTCTACCACTCTCTCCCTAACCAAGGTTTTCCCTTCCCCGCGAGGACAAAACATGAGATCTTCATACAAGCAAAGTTCCACACCATCATATGGGGCAAACAACTCGGCCACATCGATTTCTTTGAGGGGATGAGTAATCCCTGCCTGGGCATAGGCTTGTGTTGCCGCCTCTCTGGCAAAACCGAAATTAGCCATCTCTGGGTAAGGGGTTATTGGCTTTTCGATATTCTCCGGGTATATCTTCTCATCGGCTTTGTACACGCCATGAAATGGCCAGTCCACTAGTCTATCTCCAGGTCTCATGGAATCGGTTCCTAGCCCTACACCGGCTACCCACATGGGGTTGTCGCTATATCTTTTTGCTACCTTTTCCGAACCCATCAGAAGGCAACAAGCGCCCTCACTAATGAGGGCACAGTTCCATCTTCGGTAAGGCCAGGCTATTATCCTGTCCTTATAGTAGTCATCCAGCGTTACATACTTGGTCCCGTGCTCTGATCTCCACTGAGAATAAGGATTATGTACTGCGTTGTTGCGATTCTTAACTGCAATCCTGCCGAGATCCTCTATGGTCTCCCCGTACAACTGCATGTGCCTCGTCTCCAGCGCTGCGTAGTATCCATTGTAGTAACCACCGACAGTAAAATCCCAGTCGGTGTCGGAGGCGGAGGCTATAAACTCATTGGTGGTAGCCGTATCTACTTCTGACATCCACTCCCATCCAACCACTAATACAAGGTCGAAGTATCCTGACTTGATGAGGAAGTATGCGTTGATTATTGCATCAAGCGGAGTGCTTCCTCCTGCCTCAACCCTGTAACCACCCTTCCTGTGTTGGCCAATGTAGTCTTGAATTATCCAAGCCATGCACAGTTGTTGATTCAGGTGGTCACTAAAGTAGCTGGATTGTACAAACTGTATCTGCCGCGGATCTAGATTAGGGATGTCATCCAACATTCGGCGAAATGCCATAGCAACGCCTTCTTCGGCATTCTCATATCGCACCCTATCTGGCCGGTACAGGCCACCACCTAAAACAGCTACTCTCCTATCATCCATTAATTACCCCTCCTTGATAAACTAAGGCCATTTGATTGTTCTGTATGTACTGGCCAAAAGTGGGACAGTTTAGGCCTTTGAAGTAACGGACACCTCAGAGGCTGCTACCCTGCTCCCTAGCAGCTCTATCATAATCCCTTTCTGCTTGCAATGTCCTATATTTTACCTGCTTCCTTCTTTGTATTATCCCGAGATGGGCGGCGCTGAGCGCCGCCCCTTTTATGGTTGAAGGATTTTATTTTCTTCTTCCCTCTACCTACCCACATCCACCTTGATACCGTGGGATTCAACCAGCTTTTTGAGTTCCCCAATCCGCTCGTCACTGAGCATGGGAATGCCTTTCCAGGGATATACCTTACCCATGGCGGCATACTTCAACTCCCCAAACTTATGGTAGGGGAGGAGGGAGATTTTCTCCACTGAAGGCTTCAGGGTGAGGACAAGCTTGCACAGCTCTTCCAGCTCCTCCTCTGAGTCACTGAATTGAGGGATCACCGGATGTCGGACCCACACTTTGAGCCCCGGTTTGGCCACCGTCTTTCGCAGGTTATCCAGGATCCGCTCGTTGGGCACTCCGGTGGCTTCTTGGTGTCTCGCAGAATTTGGGTGCTTAACGTCATAGAGTACCAGGTCAGTGAAGTTTAGTATCTCATCTAGTATTTCCCAGTCGGTATAACCCGTGGTATCAAGAGCAGTATGAAGCCCTCTCCTCTTTGCCTCCTGGAGCAGTTTCAAGGCGAACTGCCACTGCATCAAAGGTTCGCCCCCGGAGAGGGTCATCCCACCATTGGTGCGCCGATAATAGCTGGCGTCCCTTCCCACTGTGTCTATCACCTTGGCAACAGTCATATATTCCCCGGCGCGCTCTATCGCTCCCGAGGGGCATACCTCAGCACATTTCATGCAGTAGTTGCATTTATCCCATTGGATAGTCCGGGTGTTCTCTACAACGGTAATCGCCTGCTGGGAGCAGGCTTCGACGCACTTGCCGCACCTGATGCACTTAATGTCCCGGGTAATTATCTCGGGGGATAGCCTTATCGACTCCGGGTTGCTACACCACCCGCAGCGAAGGGAGCAGCCCTTGAGGAATACCGTAGTTCTTATCCCCGGCCCATCGTGAATAGAAAAGCGCTGGATGTTGAATACCACACCCCTGGCTTCGGCGATGTCGTCCTGCATAACCCCCTTTACAGGTTTAAACAGGAATTCCCCATT
>CAZNKW010000119.1:3138-4387 GCA_964573655.1 uncultured Dehalococcoidia bacterium | reverse complement strand
GAAAGAGGCGTGTCCTAGCCATTTGATTTTCATGATTAACCTCCTTGGAGTTTATTCCTCAGCCAGAGCCATCGCCAGGTGAACCAGGGTGCGTACCCCTACCCCGGTGGCTCCTTTGACTAGGTAACCTTTTTCCTTGCTACTGAGGGAGGTGCCCGCTATGTCTAAATGAACCCAGGGAGTCTCTTCAGCAAATTCGCTGAGGAACTGGGCAGCAGTGATAGCCCCTCCATATCTCCCCCCGGTATTCTTGATGTCAGCCACCTCACTCTTGTTCTGTTCTTTGTATTCTTCATACATGGGCATTTGCCATAACTTCTCGCCCGCCTCTTCCCCAGCTTTAATTACTTTGTCGAGCCATTCCTTATTGTTGGTGAAAGCACCGGTGGTAATATCTCCCAGGGCTACACGGCAAGCGCCGGTTAAGGTGGCTACGTCCACCAGCGGTGAAAGCCCAAGCTTTCGAGCATAGGATAGAGCATCGGCTAGAGTTAGCCTCCCCTCAGCATCGGTGCTGATGATCTCGATAGTCTTCCCGTTCATTGCCTGGAGCACGTCCCCCGGCTTCAGGGCTGCCCCGCTAGGTAGGTTCTCTGTGGCTGGTATCAGGGCAGTGACATTGATTTTCGGCTTCAACTCAGCGATAACACGCAAAGCAGCCATAACCGTAGCCCCCCCGGCCATATCACCTTTCATATCAGCCATATCCTCAGAGGGCTTAATAGAAATCCCCCCTGAATCAAAGGTTATTCCCTTGCCTATTAAGCCAAGCGTTTTCTGGGAGGAAGTATCTCCTTTATACTGGAGAAGAATAAATTTAGGTTGTTGGCGGCTCCCCTGAGATACACCCAATAGTGCCCCCATCCCCAATTCCTGCATCTGCTCCCGCTCTAGAACCTGGCACTCGAGGTTGTATTCAGCAGCCACTCTTCTTGCTATCTCTGCCATATGGCTAGGGGTCATAAAGTTAGCTGGCTCATTTATCATGTCTCGGGCAAAGTTGGTAGCCTCGGCCATCACCCTGCCGGTGGCACAGCCCTTCTCCAGTTGAGGGAGCTTGCTCTTATCCCTTTCCACAATGAGGAGTTCCTCTATCTCGCCAGCTTCAGGCTCTTTAGTAATATGCCTCCGAAAGGTATAGAGTCCCAGGATGCTTCCCTCGGCTATAGCTTGAGCCGCCTTCTCTGGTTCAATGCCACCCACTCCTGCTCCATGGGTGATGGTAGCCACCCTTTTTATCCCTTTCCCC
>CAZNKW010000119.1:0-3038 GCA_964573655.1 uncultured Dehalococcoidia bacterium | reverse complement strand
CAATTACGACCTTTAGCTCCACCTTGCTTCTCCTTTTTGTAAAGAGGCTATTGATTTATCCGGCGCACGATTTTGTCTATCACTGGAGTGATATCTTTAGAGGTATCTACTGCAAAATGATTACGGCGTATTCTCTGGGCTGCGGGCTTCATTCTACGGTAGACTCTCCAATCTGCCTCTGAGCTGTCTTTGGGGTTCATTCCCTTAGACCGCTGTTCCAGGCGCTGGTGTACCAACTCGGGAGGAGCATCGATGCGCACTATAATTAGGTTGGCTCCCACTTGCTCGGCAATGTGGTAAAAGCGCTCCCGATGATGCTCTTCCAGATTAGTGGCATCGAGAGCGAGACTTATTCCCCTTCTTAGTAACTCCTCAATGAGCCTAGAGCAAGCTTGGAACAGGCGAGAGCTTTCTTGGGCACTATAGCTAGGGGAGGGAAATAGCAACTTGCGCAGGCTGTCACTTTCTAGGATAGCTAAGGGGACTCTCTCCACCAGTTGGCGGCAGAAATAGGACTTCCCGGTACCAGGCAATCCGCTGACCATAATGAAGGTGGGCTTAACTACAGGCTCAGGCAGTTCCCCTAGGCTCTCCTTTAGCCTCTGCACATCCTCTACTAGCTGACTCTTCTCCATCAAGCCTGATTATAGGGTATTTCCCATGGGTAAATCAATCTTCGAAGTATCCTTACAAGGTTATCAGGTATCTGTTTCACCTTTGTTGGTGAGCCTTAAAAGGTCTTATGTCATTGCGAGCGAAGCGAAGCAATCTCAGCATTTCCTTCTTCCTGTCGAGATTGCTTCGGCACTGCGTGCCTCGCAATGACATAGTGGGAAGCGCTCGTCTACCGACTAAACTGAAATAATAACAGTCTATAGAAAATGTAGAGGCTGTCTAAAAACCTCATATCGGGTAGGTCGACAAGACTCTTCGAGTTGCCCGATGTCGGGCAACCTACCCACTCCCAAAGACTTTATAGATAGCTGCGGTCGAGGAGCAGTCGATTGAGCAGGATGCTTCTCTTACTGCTGGTGGCTGTCTTCAGGTCTTCCCTCAGACCAGCCGTTAGTCTTTTGGTTAATATCAGGAGAAAGATGAGAACACCAGCGAGAATCGTTTCCCAGGGCCGGCCCATGACCCAGCACCCCAGGGGAAATAAAGCAAAACCAGCGAACATCCCCAGAGGGAGGCTCAGGCTGGGGGGACCACCAAATTTGAGGCGCTCGTTTAGTGACTGCCTCGAACCAAAGAATCGAGGCATGGTTCTAATGCCAGCACCTAGGGCTATAGGCACTAGAAGAAAAGGCAGGGCCTGGTAGGCTAGCGCTGTTGACACGCCGAGACTGGTGGTATTCGCCTTCTCCCCCCTGAACCTGAGGAAGATAGACCACATCTCTCCCACCACCACTGCCACTCCAACACTGACCACCGTGCCCCAAGCGAAGTCAGAGAGCCAGTTCACTAACACCACCGCAACGCCACCTTTGACTATATCCCAGATAATCCCTATCAGCCCCTCGCGACGTCCTACCTTATGCCACAGGCCACTATGCATGTCGAATTCTTTTGATAAATCAAAACCTCGCATCCGGCCTAGAAGATAGACAACGGGGAAAGCTCCATAAAGGTAGGCGCCAAGGACTAGTAAGGCATCAGCCCACATACTATGTTTTTCCGCAGCCTTTGTTGATACTAAAGGGCTTATTCATCAAGGTTTCGTTCTAACAAGTAATCCCAGTCTTCAGCTTCTTGGTGGGCTATCTTATGTTCTAATAGTGCTGGACCAAGGAGTAGAAAAAGGGTGACTAAAGCCAGGACTACCAGGTTGGGGAAGCCGATGTTTCCCCCGCTGGAGCAAGCTATGAGGATGAGGATGGCAAGACCGGCAGCAAGCAAGACCCCTGTCTTTAAGGAGCGTTGCCTCAAGCGGCTGAAAAGGATAACGATAACAGCTAGGGTGAGGAAGCTCAGGACTATCCAAGGCTCCAAGCTATAAAGAGGGTGCCTGCTCCCCCCTAGCGATTCTTCCTTCCACTGGGCAGTCATAAACCAGCCAACTATAGCCGGAGCAGGTAATACCATCAAGGAACCGAGTAGCCAATCGCGCCTTAAGACCTGAAGGAGAATGTGAATAAATAGCCATAGGACAAGGGGGAAGTAAACACTCACTATCAACCATGCCCACCAGGAGGAGCTAAGGGTGTTCGAGTTTAAGGCTTGCTCTAGGAGGAAAACACCGATTACCAATAGTGGCACTAAGGCATAACCCAACCAGGTGAAAAACCAGGTGGGTTTATTGTGCCGCCATCCATAGATGGCTACCCCGACTATGGAGATAAGGATAACTGACAGCCAGCCTACGTTTGACCATTGGTGAAGGGCAAAGAGTAGAGCGAAAAGGAGATGAGGCAAAGCAGCCACTATAGTCTGAGCCCAATTGATGCTACTGTGCACCTCATTTAGCTCGCCAGCCACTGCTTTAAGTGGACCAAAATACTGGGCTGCTGCCTTAGTGGCCTCTTCCTCTGAAAATCCCTCCTCTTTTAGCTCTTCCACCCGGTCTTCAAAATGGGTATATAACTCACAAAGGATCTCTTTTTCTGAAGAGGGGTCAAGCTTCAGACTTGCCCTAATACTATTTAGGTAATATCTCAGTTCGGTTAACACCCTTTGCTACCTTGCTAAGTAGTTGATGGTTGCATAACCAAATTTACTGCCAAGGAAAAGCCCTGCCACTCAGCTACTTTTTCCTCTAGCAATTTTAGACCCTTCTCTGTTAAATGATAATACCTCCTCCTCTTCCCTGAGGGAAGCTGCTCCCAGTTGCCTCTAACTAGCCCGGCTGCTTCTAAGCGGTGAAGAGCTGGGTAGAGGGTGCCCTCCTTAAATTTGAAGTAGCCCTGGCTCCTTTTTTCTAGCTCTTTGATAATCTGGTAGCCATACATTGGCTGATTCTTCAGCAAAGAGAGGAGTAAAGTCTCAGTATTTCCCTTTAGGAGTTCCCGTCTATATTCCATAGTTTCACCTTCTTCAAGGCT
>CAZNKW010000118.1:0-4390 GCA_964573655.1 uncultured Dehalococcoidia bacterium | reverse complement strand
CCCCTTGTGGGCTCCCGCAGATTGGGAGGGGACAAGCCCCTCCCCTACAGGGGGGACTTTTTAGACAGCCTGGGTCAGGTCGACAATCCTTCCAACGGAAGGATTCGGGGTGAGGGTGTCGATTCCTTTTTCCCGTATTTTGGTAACAAGGACAGGAGGCGAAGGGGTCAGAATGAGAGTGGGACGATACGACCGAAAGAGACTTGACGGTGAAGAGGCAAATACGGGAAAATGGAGTTGTGATTATAAAAGGCTTGGAGGTAGGTCCCTTCCTTTCCAATTGCTACATCGTAGGCTCGGAGAAAACCAGGGAGGGGATGATTATTGACCCTGGTGCTGACGCAGGGCTTATCCTGAAGACCGCTAAAGAGCTTGGCTTATCTATTATTACCCTTATTGTGGCTACTCACACGCACCTTGACCATATCGGCGCTCTGGCTCAGGTTAAAGAAGCCACCAAGGCTAAGTTCGCTGTCCATGAGGCTGAAGGAGCAAAGAAGGGAGCTCATGTCTTTAATCAGATGCTGGGCTCTTTTCTGGGCGGTTCTTTCCGCTCTCCCCCTGAACCAGATAGGTTGTTGCGTGAAGGGGACATAATAGAAATTGGGGAGCTAAGCTTTAAGGTTCTTCATACCCCCGGTCACTCACCCGGGGGCATCTGCCTCCTGGGACATGGGGTGGTCTTCTGCGGGGACACCCTGTTTAATTTCAGCATCGGCCGGACAGATTTCCCCGGCGGTGATTACGACCAACTGATGGACAGTATCCACTCCAAGCTCATGGTTTTGCCCGATGAGACCAGAGTTCTCTGTGGGCATGGGCCAGAAACCACTATTGGCTTTGAGCGGCGGCGGAATCCCTTTGTGCTGGGCCTATATTAGCCCATCAGCATTTATCAGGACAGGGGCAAGCACCAGAGATATCACCGACATCAGCTTTATCATGATATTGAGGGAAGGCCCTGAGGTGTCCTTCATCGGGTCGCCGGCGGTGTCACCAACAACCCCTGCTTTATGGGCATCGGAGCCCTTTCCTCCGTAGTTGCCCCTCTCTATCCATTTCTTGGCATTGTCCCAGGAGCCGCCGGCGTTAGCCAGAGCTATGGCCAGCAAAAAGCCACTGGCAATAGCTCCCATCAAGAAACCAGCCAGGGCATATTTGCCCAGCACAAAACCGACGAGTAAGGGGGCAGCTATGGCCATTAGCGAAGGGATAAGCATTTCCTTCAGTGCTGCTCTGGTGCATATATCAACACACCGGCCGTATTCTGGCCTAGCTGCACCTTCCCATAGCTCGTCTATCTCTCGGAACTGGCGGCGGACTTCCTCAACGATCAACGAGGTAGTCTTGCCTACTGAGGTGAGGGTAAGGGCACAGAAAATGCCCGGCAGCATAACGCCGAGGAGCAAACCAGCTATCATGGAGGCATCCAGGAGGCTCATCTTGTCGGCTGCTTCTGCAGAGAGGCGGATGGCTCCTGACTCTCCAATCTCCACGATATCTACTGCTACTGCATAGGATAAAGACAAAGCCAGGGCAGTGAGGGCGGCTGAGCCAATAGCAAAGCCTTTGCCTGTGGCTGCCGTGGTGTTGCCCAGGGAATCGAGGGCATCCGTTCTCTCTCTGATCTCTGGGGGCAAATGGGACATCTCCACAATCCCACCAGCGTTATCAGCTACGGGACCGTAGGCATCGGTAGCCAGGGTGATTCCCAGAGTAGACAACATGCCGATACCGGCAATGGCCACGCCGTAGAAGCTGGCGAAGTGATAGGCAACGAGAAGCGCCACCACAACAAAGATAAAAGGAGGTAGAATGCTAAGCAGACCATTGGCAAACCCCCTGATAATGGTTGCCCCTGCTCCGGTTGTCGAAGCCTGAGAGATAGACTTTGTAGGTGAGTAAGCATAGGAGGTGAAGTAGTTAGTGCTTTCGCCGATGAGAACGCCAGCAATCAAGCCAGCCAGCACAGCCCAGAAGGGGTCCAAGCTTTCAGCCAGGAAATAGATAGCCAGGAAGGAGAAAATAGCCGTAAGGACAGAGGCGGAGAAGGTGCCACGACGGAGTGCAGCCAGCAGTGACACCATCTCTGGTTTCTCCCCCACTCTGACTAAAAGAGCGCCCATAATGGAGGCTATAATCCCTCCGGCGGCGACCATCATGGGCAGATACCAGGCTGTTACGTTATCCTCGGCTAGCCAGGGAATGGCTACGGTGAACAGTGCCATAGTGGCGATAATCGACTCTACATAGGATTCAAAGAGGTCAGCCCCCATTCCGGCTACATCCCCCACGTTATCGCCGACGAAATCGGCGATGACCGCCGCATTTCGTGGGTCATCCTCGGGGATACCCTTTTCTACCTTACCCACCAGGTCAGCTCCGGCATCCGCTCCTTTGGTGTAGATGCCGCCGCCAACCCTGGCAAACAAAGCTACCCCTGAGGCGCCAAATCCATAGGCCGGAATAATTTTGAGGAACTCATCGGGGTCGAGGTTATGGAAAGCGAAGTACAGTATGCTCAGGCCAAGGATACCGACGCTAACGACGGTCATTCCCATCACTGCGCCTCCTCTAAAGGAGACCCTTAGGCCCTGGTTCAGGCTCTTTTCGGCGGCGGCAGCCGTTCTGGAGTTTGACCTGATAGCCATGTTCATTCCAGCATAGCCAGCTCCCATAGAGCAGAGAGCACCGAACATGAAAGCTACAGCTACTCGCCACCCCAGGTCGGGGATAACTGCCAGAATGATGGTGACCACTACTACAAATATAGCCAGTATTTGGTACTCTCGGTGCAGGAAGACTAAAGCGCCTTCTTTGATAGCCTGGGATATGTCCTTCATCCTCTCCGAGCCTTGACTCTGCTTTAGCACATAAAGAACGGCAAAGAGGGCAAAGGCTAGTCCCAAAACACCAGCTATTACGGCTATATACATATACTCCATATTTTGACTCTTAGGCAATTAGGCAATGACCCTGTAACTCTTTATCCTGAGCAAATTATAGCCCCCGGGAACCCTCTTAGAGGCTTCCCCGGGCAGTTTCAAGAGGGGTTCTTGAACAGGATTTAGGAGCAAATAAAGTCAAGAAGCTAATGCAGAGCCATACCTCAAGTAGCTTCTTTTTCCTCGTATTCCCTACCGAAGGACTCCTCTTTCCTGGAGAACCAGACGGACCCGATGATGATTATAATTGCTGCTGCGCCTATGCCGACGGCAACTGCTGTGAACGTGTGCGTTGCTCCGGGAGCGCCCACTTCCAATACTATCAGTGGGGCAGCCAGAACCGAAACCAGGTTAATGACTTTTATCAGCGGATTCAGGGCTGGTCCGGCAGTATCCTTAAGCGGGTCACCTACAGTATCACCTATCACCCCTGCCTTGTGAGCCTCAGAGCCTTTGCCACCGTATAACCCATCTTCGATGGTCTTCTTGGCGTTGTCCCAGGCATTCCCCGTGTTCGCCATATATACTGCCAGGAGTTGTCCCACCAGTATCACTCCAGCCAGGAATCCTGCCAACGCTTCCAAACCAAGGAGAAATCCGATAGCTATGGGGGAGAGGATAGCTAGAAGTGCCGGGGTGATTAACTCCCGCTGAGCCGCTCCAGTGCAGATGGAAACCACCCGGCCATAGTCCGGGTCAACTTTGCCCTCCCAGACGCCCTTAACATGAGCAAACTGGTAACGCACCTCATTAATTATATAGTGTGCCGCTCTACCTACAGCTCTGATGGTGAGGGAGCTAAACAGAAATGGTATGGCCCCCCCGATAAGAAAAGCAACGAAGACCTTCCACCCAATTAGATCGATTGTTTGAAGGTCGTTCTTGGCGTAGAAGGCAGCAAACAGAGCCACTGCTGCCAGGACTGCCGAAGCAATAGCAATGCACTTGGTGATAGCCTTGGTAGTGTTGCCCACCGCATCCAGGTCATTCAAAGTCTGGCGAGTCTTAGGTTCGAGCTTGGCCATTTCCCCGATGCCATTGGCATTATCAACCACGGGACCAAAAGTATCCATGGCAATATTGTTACCGGTCAAGGTAAGTAGCCCAATACCACAGAGCGCCGCACCGTAAAATGTGCATAATAATTGGACGGGCATGCCTCCTTCTGTTAATTCAACACCTGGCAAACCACTCCGCCAAACGATTGCTGAGCCTAAGATGGCTAAGGCAATAGCAATTATAGCCATAACAGTGCTCTCAAATCCCCAGCCAAACCCGGAGAGGATGGTAGTAGCTGGTCCAGTTTTGGTTGATTTGGCGATTTCCTTTACCGGGGCATGTCTCTCTCCAGTGTAATAATCGGCGATATAATTTGTGGCTATGGCTAAGAATACACCTATCATTATCACCCAGAAGAAACGAAGGTCGTGGCAGTAAAAATGGGC
>CAZNKW010000117.1:0-4401 GCA_964573655.1 uncultured Dehalococcoidia bacterium | reverse complement strand
TGCCCCGCAACGCCGTGGGGAAGGTGTTGAAGACAGTCCTCAGGGAGAAGTACGGCAAGTCTGTGAGATACTAGATGCGACCCCGATTTATCGGTCGACAAGACTCTTCGAGGGGAAGCAATCTCTAAAAGCAATAGTGAGATTGCTTCGCGGAGCCTGTCCTGAGCGAGATTCTTCGGTCGCTTCGCTTCCTCAGAATGACAAGAGGCGAAGGGCTCGCAATGACGGGTTGAGTTGTCAAACACTCTCTAAAACCCGTGACATTGACCGGGAAACTCAAAGGTGGTACACTGTGGCTTCCACGGCAAATAAACAAGGAGGACGGAGTACAATGGTAGGGATTACTTCTTACGGCGCTTACATCCCCCTCTACCGGCTAAACCGGACGACCATCTACCTATCTCTAGGGTGGCTGAATCCTGCCTCTCTGCTTCCCGGCGAGAAGGCAGTGGCCAATTATGATGAGGATAGCCTCACTATGGCAGTGGCCTCGGGTATGGATTGCCTCACAGGAGCTGATCGGGAGAAGATCGACGGGTTGTTCTTTGCCACTACCACCGCACCCTATAAGGAGCGTCAGAATGGCGGAATAATCGCCACTGCGCTTGATCTTGGTCCTAGTATTCGGACCTGCGATTTCACCACTTCTATGAAGGCTGGAACCGGTGCCCTGATCTCTGCCTACGATGCTGTAACGTCGGGTTCAGCGAAGAACGTCTTGGTTTGTGCCTCCGATTGCCGGTTGGGGAAACCCGGCGGCTTTCAAGAGGAGATCTACGGTGATGGTGCGGCAGCTTTCCTCCTGGGCAATAGTGGGGTGATCGCCAGCATTGAAGGTACCTATTCTGTCTCCTATGACTTCGTGGATACCTGGAGGGCTGAGGAAGATAAGTACAATCGTGCCTGGGAGGACAGATGGATCAGAGATGAGGGCTATGGCAAGTTCATCTCGGAGGCCATATCAGGGCTGCTAGAGAAATACAACCTGACTCCTAAGGACTTTGCCAAGGTGGTTTACCCCTGCCTCTATATTAGAGCTCATGCTGACATAGGCAAAAGATTGGGGTTTGAACCTAGTCAAATACAGGACCACCTGTTCACCTCGATGGGGCATACGGGCACAGCCTACCCCCTGATGATGCTGGTGGCAGCGCTCGAGGATGCCAAGCCCGGAGACAAGATCCTTGTTGCTAGCTATGGAAACGGCAGCGATGCCCTATTCCTTGAGGTAACTAAAGAAATAAAGAAGGCAAGGGATAGAAGAGGTGTAAAGAAACACCTGGAGTCAAAGAAAGACCTGGGCAGCTATGAGAAATACGTCACCTTCCGCGAGATACTTGATATAGATACCGGGGGACGTGGTGAGGAAATCGCCGGCACGCAACTATCAACGCTGTGGAGGGACCGCAAAACGGTTCTGGCCCTTTGTGGTTCGAAGTGCCGGCGCTGCGGCACCCCACAATATCCCTTTCAGCAGGTATGCGGCAACCCCAAATGTGGAGCCATTGATGAGATGGATAGTTACCGTTTCTCCGATAGGCGAGGGACCCTGTTCACCTACACCGGGGACATTTTGGCCTTCAGTCCCAGCCCACCAGCAATTTACGGGATGGTTGACTTTGAAGGCGGCGGGCGGTGGATGTTCGACCTGAATGACTGCGAGCTTGATGCCCTTCAAGTGGGCATGCCTGTGGAGATGAGCTTCCGCAGGAAATACCATGATATGGCACGTGGCATACATGGGTACTACTGGAAAGCAACACCGCTTCGAGCTTAGAAATTTAGCTGAAAAGGGGGCCAGATGGCAGAAGGTATAAAGGACAAGGTTGCAATTATTGGTATGGGATGTACCAAATTTGGAGAGCTATGGGACAAGAGCCCTGAGAGCCTGATCATCGAGGCTTTTACGGAAGCTATTGAGGATGCTGGCATAGACAAAAAAGACATTGGTGCGGCTTGGTCCGGCACTTGCTATGACGAGGTCTCTGTAGGGAAATCCGCCATCCCCTTAGCGGTAACGTTGAAGCTGCCCTTCATCCCAGCTACCAGGGTTGAGAATTTCTGTGCTACTGGCTCTGAGGCTTTGAGGGGTGCCTGCTACGCCGTTGCTTCCGGCGCTTATGATATCTGCTTGGCGCTGGGTGTGGAGAAGCTCAAGGATATCGGCTATGGAGGTCTCCCTCAAAATGAGGTCCAATGGGGGACGAGGCTAAGGTTTATCATGCCCAACCTCACTCCTCCCGGTGCCTTTGCCATGATGGGGACCAGGTACTTTGCGCAATACGGCCTTAGTCGTGAGGAAGGCAAACATGCCTTAGCCAGAATAACGGTGAAGAGTCATCACAATGGGGCGATGAATCCCAAGGCTCACCTCCGCCGTGAGGTAACCATCGATGAGGTAATGAATGCCCCCATAGTCGCCTGGCCTCTGGGGTTGTTTGACTGCTGTGGAGTAAGCGACGGGGCGGCAGCAGCCATAGTGACCCGGGCCGAGCTAGCTAAGCAATTCAGGCCTGACCCGGTCTATGTCAAAGCTCTGCAGATTGCCGCCAGTTCCGGGGAGGAAATGGTTTACACCGACTGGGACTATGCTCATGTGGAATCCACAGTCAAGGCCTCCCAAAGAGCTTACCGCGAGGCAGGTGTCAAAAACCCTCGGAAAGAGATAAGCATGATGGAGGTGCACGACTGCTTCTCTATCACCGAGCTTACCATATATGAAGACCTGGGGATTTCACCCCGAGGGAGGGCTAAGGAGGATGTCGAGGCCGGGTTCTTTGACCTTGATGGGAAGATCCCTTGCCAGCCGGATGGCGGACTGAAGTGCTTCGGCCACCCTATCGGCGCTTCAGGTCTGCGGATGATGTATGAGATGTACAAGCAGCTTCAGGGGAAGGCCGGGCCCCGACAAATAAAGAGCCCCAAGCTTGGCCTTACCCACAACATGGGAGGCATACCCCCGGTAAACGTCGTCAGTGTCTGTATGGTCGGGCTCTAGATATATGGGCTAACCCGCCGGGCGATCCTTCACTCCACTTAGCCAGAGGAGGAGCAGATGGACTTCGATTATTCTGAAGAACAACAAATGTTGAAGACCAATGTGCGCAATTTTCTGGAGAAGGAGATATTGCCTATCGTAGATGAGCAGGAGAAGAAAGGCCCTCTGGACAAAGAAATGACTGCCTCCCTTATTCGAAAGCTGATGCCCTTTGGCTACCTTACTGGATTCCTGCCTCAAGATTACGGGGGCGCTGAGCTAGACCATAAGACCAATGGCATCCTCGTTGAGGAGCTGGCCAGGGTATGGGCTAGTCTTGCCGGAACACTTTTTATTGCTGCTGGCTTCTGGTGGCTTCTGTCTCAAGCGGGCACCGCCGAGCAGAAGCAGAAATTGCTGCCCCTGGCTGCCTCTGGCGACTACATAGGTTGCCTGGCGATAACAGAGCCTAACGCCGGTTCCGATGTAGCCAGCGTGCAGACAACGGCAACTTTGAAGGGGGACCACTACATCATCAACGGGACAAAGACGTGGATTTCCAACGGCAGCATAGCCGATGCAGCTTTCATCCTGACCACCACAGACAAGTCGCTGGGCCCTCTAGGAATGTCCTTTTTCCTAGTAGAGAGGGATGTGTCGCCTTTCACCTCTAGGGAGCTACACAAGCTGGGGCTCCGCTCCTTTCCTACAGCGGAGCTTTCCTTCGATGATTGCCGAGTACCCAAGGAAAATCTTCTCGACCCAGGCTCTGGCTATCAGCGGACGATGGCCTTCTTTGATGTGTCACGTGCTATGGTGGGAACGACATGCACCGGCATTGCCCAGGCTGCCATCGATGCTTCCATCAAATACGCTCAGGATAGGACGCAGTTTGGCCGTCCCATAGGCAGTTTTCAGATGATACAGGAAATGCTTGTCGACATGATAGCGGAAACCGAAGCCGGGCGTCTTCTTTCCTTCCGTGCCCTGGACCTCATGGATAAGGGGCAGAAGTCCCGCTGGCAATCATCGCTGGCCAAGGCCTACGCCACCGAGGCAGCGGTGAGGACTACTTCCAAGGCTATTCAGATTCATGGCGCGATGGGGCTCTCCGATGAATATCCCGTAGAGCGGTACTTCAGGGACGCCAGAAGTCTGACCATACCCGACGGCACTACGCAAATGCAAAAACTCATCGTGGGAAGGGATGTTCTAGGGATAAGGGCCTTTGTCTAGTCATGAGGACGCAAGCTAGTAGGACGGCAACTCAGAGACGAACCCAAGGGAGATGCAACTGGCCTCAGTGCATCTGTCTTATGAGAGAAAATTGCTTAACAGTCCAGCTTTACTGCTTAGCGATTCTGTAGCTAGAACCTGACTTTTAAGCAGGATGCCGTATGTTCTAATCTCACACGACTCACCAA
>CAZNKW010000116.1:0-4460 GCA_964573655.1 uncultured Dehalococcoidia bacterium | reverse complement strand
TTGGCCAAGGGGATGCTGCGCCCCCTTGGAACCCCAGCGAGCTATTCCCCTCAACAAACTGAGAGGCAAGAGGTTATTTATGTCAAGATATCCTTAGTGCCTGAAACCCGAACTGTTTTTGTGCCCAAGATGGAGCTAGCTAAGTTGGCTTAGCTACCGAGCGTCTGAAGAGTTAGGAAAGGTAACACGAAGCAAAGGGTAATATTAAAGAAAACAAGAAGGAACTGTGACTTGGAGGGCGATGTAACTTTGCTTCGGCTTCCCATCTTCTCCTAGCCAGCTTTCCTCACAGGCGAATCTCCTGGCTAACAATTGTGCCGTCCTTGGCATGAACCTGAAGCTTAAAAGGATGCCGAGAGCTACTAAAAACACTGGCTGTGGTAGCCACTCCTTCGATATTATAGACCATCACTTCGCCTATAGAAGATAGACTAGCTTTATCTATCCTAAACCTACGTATCCCACTTACTCGGCGGCGCACAAATCTCTCTGCTATCCTTCTAGCCTCCTCTAAACCTATTACCCCCCCTTGTAGTGCAAACTGCCATAGCATGTCTTTATGAATGAGCCAGGTATCGCCTACCTTCTCCGCTGGAATACGCCCATCTCGACATAGGCGCTTCACTGCCTCCCAATGGATACCCAGAGCAGCCGCTACCTCCATCACATTGAGATAGTTTTCAGGCACGGGCATCGAGAATACTCTCCATACCTGGCAATATTTGAGCCCTTAATAGCGCATATAGTAGCAGGCTAAGGGCAGAAAGTCAATTCACTGACCTCGTTCACTACCTTGGTGACACCCTTCTTTTCCGTGGTTTTCGTTATCAAACCATCGGCTATCAATAATAACACTGTAGTGCTCCGTCTAGTGTGGAAAAAGGATGATCATTTTGCTGACAGGAGGAGACATTCGAATAGTCACCATCGGTTCAAGGATTGCCTAATCAGAGTGTTTGCACGAACTGCCAGTAATCAGCGAGCTTCCCCAGAGCTCTAATGGCCCGTTCGCAACTGGGGAAGACCACTGCCCCCCTTTTCTCCAGTTCAACTACCTGCGTGTCTGGAATATCGGCGCCCGCCCACCAGCAGATCGGTTTGGAAAAGTTTCCCATCAACTCAGAGACAACTTGAGCAAACTGCAGAGCCTCCCCACGCCAGATTTGGACACCGAGAGCTAGAGTTATCCCATCTATATTAGGATCGGCAATAAATGCCCTTAGGCTAGCTTGTGCTGTCTGCGATAGCCCTAACCCGGAATGCATGTTTATAGGCCAGAAATCTATGGGATTCGTTACTTTCATCCATGATGGAGAAAGCTGTTGCAGTCCAGCCTGCGTTTCCGGTGATAGCTCTGCCACCTCCAGACCATATTGAGCGCAGGCATCAACCGATATGACGGCCATGCCGCCACTCATACTGACGATACCCACCCTTCTACCCCTCATAGGAGGCAGCCGCAGAAAGGCCTTCGTCAGGTCTTCCATCTCCTCAAAATCGCTGGCTGGCACAATACCGCATTGCCTTAGGGCTGCCTGGAAGACCTCCGCCTTGCCAGACAAGCTACCGGTGTGGGATTGGGCTGCCCTGGCACCCTTCTCGCTCTTGCCGGTCTTAAGGGATATGATAGGCTTCTTGCTGGACACCCTTCTGGCTATTTCCATAAACTGGCTGCCATCCCTTACTCCCTCAATATGAAGGAGGATCACCCTGGTCTGGGGATCGTTTTCGTAATACTCCAGTGCTTCTGCTGCGTGGACATCACAACCATTAGCTATATCAATCGCCTTTCCCAGTATCTTAATGGTGCGGAAGCCAAGAAAGAAGACTCCAGTTTGAGAGATGAGACCTAAAGGCAGCTTCTCCATCTGACAGGATATGAAAGCCGTATTTAGACCGATAAAGGCATTGGCTACACCAAGGGAGTTTGGTCCAAGTATTCTAGCCCCTCCCTCCCTAGCCAATCTCAATATCCTGTCCTGAAGCTCCTTTCCTTCATCATCGCCATCGGCGAACCCTTGGGTCACTACTATGATAGCTTTTGTTCCTGCCTCAATGCACTCCTTGACCAAGGCGGGGACTGCAGAGCGCTCCCAAACCGGTATAACGGCCAGGTCAACCTTCTCTGGCACACTCCTGATACTGGGGTATGCCTTTGTACCAGCGATTTGGTCTGCTTTAGGGTTCACCGGGTAGACCTTGCCCTTGAATCCATGCTGAACCAACTGCTCAGCGATGTTAAAGGAAAATGCGCCGATCTTTGTCGTAGCGCCAATGATAGCTATAGAGCGGGGCTCCATAAAGAGCTTCATTTGAGCTACCACATCAATCATGTTTACCGCCAAGATAGGCATACATCGCTAGGATTATAATAGTTAAGCCATCTTTTTGAAAAGCTGGCCAGGCTGGCCAAGCCTGGTATGGTATGATAAGGTGCTGGGAGCACCTTTTACGCAAAGGGAAAGGTCCAATGAAACGAAAACAAACCGCTGAATCACTACTGGAAGGATACCGAGGTCTAGACCTGACTGATGAGAAAGGTCTTCTCTGCGGTCGTATTCTGGCTGACCTCGGTGCCGAGATCATAAAGATCGAGCCACCTCAAGGCGACCCAGTCAGAAAGTTCGGTCCCTTCTATCGAGATATCCCGCACCCTGAGCATAGCCTCTATTGGCTGGCCTACAATGTTAACAAGAAAGGGATAACCCTCAATATCGAGACCAGAGACGGGCAAGAGTTATTTCTGCGATTGGTCAAGAAGGCTGACTTCGTCCTGGAGTCCTTTTCAGCCGGGTATCTGGAAAGGCTCGGTTTAGGCTACCCTAAGTTAAGTGAGGTTAACCCGCACCTGGTGGTCACCTCCATTACCCCCTTCGGGCATAGCGGACCCTATCAGGACCATAAGGCTTCGGATATTACCCTGATGGCTATGGGAGGGTTCATGTATATGATCGGTGAGCCAGAGCGAGCTCCCCTGCGTATCAGCTTTGACCAGGCCTATCTGCACGCCGCTAGCGAGGCCGCCGTAGCCACCCTGGTCGCCCTCTACTATAGAGGAATAAGTGGCGAGGGGCAGCATATAGACGTTTCAGCCCAGGCCAGCCTGATAACCAGCACGGTCAATGCCATCCCCTTCTGGCAGCTAAATCAGGTCATCCTGGGACGAGCCGGCTGTTACCGCATTGGGCTGACAGCGACAAGGCAGCGACAGCTATGGGAGTGTAAGGACGGCTATGTCATCTTCTACATTGCCGGGGGAGCTTTTGGTGCCAAGAGCAATGCTGCTCTGGTGGATTGGTTGGATAGCGAAGGCTTGGCTGATGACTTCGTTAAAGGGATAGATTGGGATAGCTTCGATATGGCTACCGTGACTCAAGAAGTACAAGACCACCTGGAAAAGCTGGCAGGCTCACTATTTAAACGGTATACCACCACGGAGCTATATGAGCAGGCAATAAAGCGCGGGCTGGTGCTCTGCCCGGTGTCAACCCCCAAAGAGATAGTTGAAAACCCGCAACTGAAGGCTAGAGACTATTGGGTAAAAGTCAGGCATGATGAGCTAGGCCAGAGCTTTAGCTACCCCGGTCCCTTTGTCAAGTATTTGACGTCGCCTCGCCCCTATCACCGCGCCCCTCTTATAGGCGAGCACAATAAAGAGATTTATCAGGGTGAACTAGGCCTTTCTGAGGAACAACTGGTAACCCTAAAACAAGCCGGAGTGATTTGATGTCAAATTATGCCTCACAAATCTCTAGCGCGATCCTTCGAGGTCATTGCCAAATTTGTTTGACAACGGACACCAGTAAATCGGAAGGGGCTTTAGGAGGCGGGGAAATTCACCATCGCCTACCCTCTCTCTTCAAGGGACAGCGATTCTATGAGGCTGTCAAAAACCTCTGTAGGGGAGCCCCTTGTGGGCTCCCGCGAATCGGGAGGGGACAAGCCCCTCCCCTACAAGGGGAACCTTTTTAGCAGCCTGCCATACAATATATGCAGAAGAATATAAATCATCCGAAAGCGGGAGGTATGCCAAAGGAACCCTTCGCTGAAGTGAAGGCCCTCGACTTCACCTGGGGACTGGCAGGACCCTTAGCCACTAAATATCTAGCGGACTACGGGGCCACCGTAATTCGTGTGGAATCACCAGCTAGGCCGTGTGGGACGAGGGTATCACCCCCTTACCAGGATAACCTTCCCGGGGTTGATCGGGCTGGATATTTCGCTTTCTTTAACCCCAACAAATATAGCCTGAGCCTGAATTTGAACCATCCTCAGGCTATGGAGGTAATCGCCAAGTTAGTCAGATGGGCAGACATAGTGGCCGAAAGTTACTCCCCAGGCACGATGGAAAGGTGGGGGTTGGGCTATGAAGAGCTAAAGAAGGTTAAACCTGACATCATCATGTTTCGTAGCTCCAATCAAGGTCAGGACGGTCCTCACGCCAGCTTCAGTGCCTTTGG
>CAZNKW010000115.1:0-4483 GCA_964573655.1 uncultured Dehalococcoidia bacterium | reverse complement strand
ACTCTTGCTCGTCCATTATGGGTCCGGTCATAGTTCTATCAAGTATTTCCCAGAAGAGTCTTCCCACGTCCACACCTCCCAGCGGCTTCTATTATGCCAAAGATTCGGCCTGTTTCCTATCACATACATGAAGAGCAGCTATGAAACCAAACACCATCGATGGTCCAATGGTTGCCCCACCGCCAGCATAGGAGTTCGCCATCACAGAAGCAGAACAGTTGCCTGTGGCATAGAGACCGTCAATAGGTGAGCTATCATGGCGGAGCACACGGGCATATGCATCGGTATTCAGGCCACCTTTGGTGTCAAGATCGCCAGGCCATAGTTCAATGGCATAATACGGTGGTCGATCCAGTGGTCCAAGACACGGGTTTGGCTTAACAGAAGGATCGCCATAGTAACAGTCAATAGCACTATCACCTCTATTGAAATCCAGATCCCTGCCACTGGTAGCATAGTGGTTAAACTTCTTTATCTCAGCTACCAATCCCTGAGGATCGATGCCACATTGCTCGGCCAGTTCCTCGATAGTATTGGCCATCTTTAGATAGCCGCTCCGAATGTACTTTCGTGGCGTAATCATGGGTAGCATCGGACTAGTTGGATACCTGCTACGGAACCGTTTATCCATAATGAGGTAGGCCGGAATAGCCCCACAGCCCTGGCTGTAGCTAGCATACTGATCTTTCACCACATCGATATAGGGGCCAGCTTCATTGGTGAAACGCTTACCCCTAGCATTAACCATGATAGAGCCAGGGAGTGACCTCTCGGGCACGATCACCATGGGCATATCTTCACCAGGCGCCAAGGCAGTGGGCATCCACCAGGCATCATCCATGAATTCCACCGCTGCACCTATCTCCAAGCCCATCTGAATAGCATCACCAGTTTGTTCAGGACATGCCACAGTCCAGGCATCTGAGACAGGCTGCCGCTGATACTTCTGGCGCATAGCCTTGTTATGTGCAAAACCACCTGCAGCCAGGATCACCCCCTTTTGGGCACGAATAAGGATCGTCCCACCCTGCCTTTCTGCCTCCAGACCAATAACATGTCCATCATCGACAATCAGCTTCTTGGCGCGAGCCTTCAACCATAAGGGTATATTCCGGTCAGCCAGGGAAAGGCGAAGCCGTCCAATAATTGCATTGCCGAAAGTTAAGCGCGTGTCAGTTTTAGCCAGACTGCGAGCGGGATTGAAGAAATAACAGATAAAGAGCTTGATCGCCTTTAGGCGCCCCCGGAGTGAGGAGTCCATCATCAGATGAACATCATAGATAGTCGCCATCATCCTGCCTAATATACGTTCCTGGCGAGGCAAGGGGCGTAATTGGCCCCTCATCCTGCCCAGATTACGAGCATTGAAAGGCACCGCCTCTAAAGTGCGACCACCGCCGGGCTTACTACCGGGAATGCTAGGGTAATAATCAGAGTAGCCTGGCACAACCTGAAAACGGACATGGCTATGCATTTCCAGATACCTGATCATCTCTGGGCCAGCGTTGACATAGGCACGCAAGCGCTCCTCTGAAACCTTGCCTTCCGTAATAGCCCTGAGATAAGTAAGAGCTTCTTCTGGAGAGTCCTGTAGACCAGCTTTCTTCATGAGGTGGTTATTTGGCACCCAAATGCCTCCACCGGACATCGCAGTCGTGCCTCCGTAGAAAGCCCCCTTCTCAATCAAAATCACCTCGGCACCGTGGTCTTTGGCCACCAGCGCAGCGGTCATGCCCCCACCACCAGATCCCACTACCAGCACATCAGTTGTGTAATCCCAATGTCTTTCTATTTCGATACCCTCATTTCATTCAAAAGATTGGCGATCTATGGGAATAGGTGAAATCCACAGGAAACGCCATGAGCAATCCCACCAAATCCTTGGGAATGCGAGTGCATTATCTATTCAGAGCACGGCAAGAATTTGGCAATCACCCCCAATAGCTCATCCAGACTAAAGGTATTGGTCACGTATCCATCAGCGCTCAGCTTCACGTTCAGCTTGTGACCTATGCCAGTAACCATAATCACAGGGATAGCTTTCATGGCTGGATTTGACTTGATCATATCAGCAGGCAGAGTAACCGTCTTTCCTTGGCGTCATAATATCCGCAAGAATGCTAACTGTCAATTCTTAGTAGGTGCAATCCTGCGAATGCAAAGAAACCGAAAGTCTATTGTACGTCCTTTCCCGGCACGATTGAGCTACCATTTTATGACGAGCGCATTAGTGTTGTCTACCTTAGCAACATATTTGATACCGTGTACAGAATCCTGGTAGAGGGCTATCGGTTTCCTTCGGGAATACCAGCGCTGCCCCCCAACCTCAGGGAGGTTTTTGAGAGACCCAGACGTCAAGGACTTCGTGCTGCAACGGCGCAAACGCTAGGTCGTGCTATGAACTATACTTCAGACTTAGATGTGACGACAATCCGAAATGCAAGGTCAAGGCAACATGAAGCTACTTTGTCAGACCTTATTGCAGTCCTGCCAGACGTCGGTGGCTTTGGTTGAACAAGATAGCGTTTTGTTGGGTTACATGTCGTCACATTGTATAGTCAGTCCCTGTGGCCAATCTGCAACCAGCCTCTGTCGTTGCTTTAGACCTCTCAGAGAGTGAAGATGTCTCCTGAAGAGTTGACATTTGTGTGCACAATAACCTATGTGTTAGTAAATATCACGAGAAAGATTTGACGCAAGGCAAGACAACTGCTAGAATGCGGTTGGAAGTACGCTTGACGGCAATAGACATGCGTTGTAATCAGGTGGAATGAGGATTTGGGCTCAGAAAAGAGAAAGGAGCTTCCGGTGAGGAAAGTCATCATCATTCTAGGGTTATGTCTGGCACTTATGGTGACCACTTTGGGCTGTGGGGGAGGAGAAGGTTCGGTCAAGATCAATATGGAGATGGGAGTTTCTGCCCTAGTGGCACTCACAGACAGCTATATTGAAAGCTATGTCAATTCGATGGAACCGTTAGCCATGACTCAGGAGGTCCAGTCCGGGCAATGGGAAGACATGGTAGGGTTACTGGAGAAAGTTGACGACATTCAGATAGCGGCTACCGTATGGTTCGTCTTGCCTGACGGGTCATACTACACTGTCGAGCTAGGGAAGACAGACCAGAACCTTTCAGATAGGGACTATTTCCCGGGATTGATGGCTGGCAATGAGGTGCTCGGTCCCCTGGTTTTCAGCAAGTCAACCGGTAAAGCGTCGGTTATTGCGGCAGTGCCAGTGGTAAGGGAAGACGAGGTCATTGGAGCGCTTGGGGCTTCCATTTTCCTGGATGATCTGAGCACGATGCTGGCAGCAGCACTGGACCTGCCTGATGACATGATGTTCTGCGCCACTGATGACGAAGGTAAAATTGCGCTTCATTCGGACACGGAGTTGATATTGGAGCAGGACCCTGACCTTCCGGAGAATGTGGTGTTCAAGACATCGCCGCTCACCGGATGGCGCTTTGCCCTGGGGTTCAAAGACTGAGGGCCTTGAAGACTTCAACGCCTTCTGAATAGCCGCAGTAGCACTCACCTCTGGACAGTTTCCACCATGGTTCAGACTCAAGAACGATTGGTTTGCAGAGGAAAGGCGGCATAGTCTGACACAAAGCGTTGAATCAAAATTGACGTTAAAACTACTAGCATGGACTTCCTCTCTCCACCGCAGATGCTCTGGCACAATGTTTTGGTCTTGTGTTAACCGCCAGCGTCAATTTAGTGGCGTGGCATACTTGAACAAAAGGGCATTTTGTTGAGTCATGCTTCGTCACATTGTTACCACTAAGGCAACAAAAGGCCAGATAATGAAGCTGTTGTGATTGTTAACGAGAGTTCGCCTTGAACTGGGTGCCTCTATATTTCCCTGTTGGTCTCCTCCAGAATAGGCGTAAGGAGATTGTGCGTAAACTGGCGTGAAGCAATTAGCCTCTCCACTTGCGGGATGACTAGGGTGGATGCTGGAAGAAGAACCTTCGCAATGCTGGCCAATCCATCTTGAATCGGCCGATGGAAGTACACATCGGTACCCAAGGCGTACAGTGACCCTGCCAGTAGATGGGCAGCGTCAATTAGCGGGGACTTGGCAGATTCAAGAGTACGAAAACGCTTCAGAGCTTCGAAGCCTAGTGGTATCATAGTCCCATTCGGCAGGTAGATGTCTACTCTATCTACGTTCTTAAAGGTTCGGAATAGCCACTCAAAGGTGACTTGGAATTTCTTCGTTTCATCGTGTACTAACATGACCTGACTTGCGCCAATTCGCCTTCTAAGTTTCTCAATCTGACAAAGGAAGTCTACGAAGACGGGTATATTCAATGTTCGCCATGCGTTGCCTGGGACCCCGTCACCGCTTGTCAGCTCGCCATCGACGATGTCGTCTATCTTGGGAAACGAACCCTCCATGGCATCTGCTAGAGTTGTACGATGTCTAAGCAATAGAGAACTGCAGATAGACTGCAGGGACTGGCGGAGCCCACTGG
>CAZNKW010000114.1:0-4540 GCA_964573655.1 uncultured Dehalococcoidia bacterium | reverse complement strand
TAGCCACAACCGGGTCATTCTGACTTTGGGGGACGCCCTCGCCTTTTCCAACCCAGCGCCTGGAGGAGGTCTCCCACAGCAGTCTCTCCGTGGCTGGGATGGCGAAGAGAGAGGTCGGGGTTGATGCGGTAGCGATTGCGCCTTCCCTCTCGCTTCTTAGTGATATAGCCAGTGTCCAGCAAATCGGCAATTATCTTCCGCGTAGTCCTTTCGGTGATGCCGATGATATCAGCCAGGTCACGGGCAGTGATGCGGGGGTGGTGAGCAATATGGCTTAGCACCAGGGCATGGTTGGTGAGGAAGGTCCACTCTGGCATATGCTACCTCCTTTTTGTGAAAATCGCCCCCTTGAAGGACCTTGACCAATGACACAAAAGTGCATCATCTTTCGTGAATGATAAATCATCATTAGGTTAACATGAAATTCAATGATATTCAAGTTATCTTATAACACACCCAAAGGCAGAATTCAAGCCCCAGGTTTTGAGGGTGTAACACCCATAGGGACTCCGATATGATCGGAGTCCCTACATCCAAATTTCGTGGGTGTCGGGTCCCTGACCCGACCCGAATCAGCCTCCGAGGGTTCCGTCAGGTCAGGGACCTGACAGGCACCTAATTTTGAGGTAGTCGAAGTTGGTTTGACAAGCCAGGGGCCGAACAGATATCATCATTAGTGGAAGACAAGGAGCCAAGGAACAGACTCATCAAGAATTGACATGCTAAATCCTCGCCGACACAGCGCACTTCAAGAAGCGTGCAATCTCAAGGTGCTGGAGGAATGACCGCCCCAGCATCAGGAAATAGACAGGGAAGTCCACCCCTAGAGTACATCTTCCATCCACGGTCGATAGCAGTAGCCGGTGCCTCCACTAATCCCCTGAGATGGTTTATCAATGAGTTTTACATCGAGCCGCTGCTCAAGATGGGCTACCCGGGCCAGGTCTATGTCATAAACCCCAGGGGGGGTGAGATTATGGGGCTTCCCGTCTACCGCAGCCTAAGGGATGTCCCTGGACCTGTAGACCACGTTGTATCCTGCATTCCTGCCGAGCAGACCCCGCAGCTTCTCGAAGAGTGCCGCCACCTCGGAGTCAAAGTAGTGCAGTTCTACAGTGCCGGGTTTGCTGAGACCGGCGAGCCGGAAGGCATTGAGCTACAAAGGAAGCTGGTGGAAATCGCCCGTAATAGCAACATACGCCTCCTTGGCCCGAATTGCATGGGCATCTATTGTCCAACATCCAGGATAAGCTTTTGCGTCAACTACCCCCGTGAGGCAGGCCCCATCGGCCTCATCTCCCAGAGCGGTAGCAATACCACCTACATCATCCGCAGTGCTGTTGTCCGAGGGCTACGTTTCAGCAAGGCCATCAGCTATGGCAATGCCTGTGACATCAGCGAGTGTGACCTACTGGATTATCTGGCGGAGGATCCTGAAACTAAGGTTATCGCTGCCTACATAGAGGGCACTGCCGAGGGGCAGCGCCTGCGCCAAGTGCTCACCAGAGCAGCCTCAGCTAAGCCAGTGGTGATATATAAGGGAGGATATACCGAGGGTGGTATCAGGGCTGCCTCCTCTCATACTGGCGCCCTCGCTGGAGCGGATGCCGTTTGGGACGGATTCCTCAAACAAGTTGGCGCCATCAGAGTGCACACCGTAGAGGAGATGGTAGATGTGCTGGTGGCGCTGCTGCGCATGAAGCCACCCCCGGGATTGAACACCTGTGTTGTGGGGAATGGTGGTGGCGCCAGTGTTTTGGCCACCGACGAGTTCGAGCGAGCTGGGTTTAGACTGCCAAGCATGCCACCGGAGATAAGGGACAAGATGAAGGAGCTCATCCCCCTGGCCGGCAGCATGCTACGCAATCCCATCGACGCCGCCCCTCTCTTTGGAGCTGAACAGGCGCGACTGCTCAACAGGGCAGGTATGTCAGGTTGGGAAGACGCTATTCGGGAGATGAGATTCTCCAGAGGAGACAAGGGATTGGGCGATTTCATGGGAGCACTGGAAGAGTGGTCTGAACTGGACTCATTGATACTTCACTACTCCGTTGATTCGCTTCCCGGCATCATTCGCGACTGGGCGATAGGCAGCGGGTCAGCGCCGATGATTGTTGCCGCCAAGGAATGTCGCCTCCCTGTAGCTATGATCATCCACTTCATATCCAATGAGGACTCATGGCTGCCCTCGCTAAAGATACAGCAGTTGAGTCTAGAAGCCGGACTGCCTCTTTTTTTGTCAATGAGAGGCGCAGCTAAGGCTATCCGCAGGCTGATCGAATTCAACAAGGCACACCCCGAGCTGGTAAGAGTATTAAGGGAGGGAATAGAACCCGCCTGACTGGGAGTAAAGAGTGACCGCAGCTAAATCAGACAAACCAGGGCCTAAGGCAAGGATAGTACCCACAGGTGCGTGCTACGATTGTGGCGGACGATGTGTACTCAAGGTACATGTATGGGGCGGCGTTGCCACAAGGGTTGAGACTGATGACGGTGAGGAGCCACAGTTGCGGGCCTGCGCCCGGGGGCGGGCCTACCGCCAACAAGTATACTCCCCAGACCGCCTCCGCTTCCCCCTCAAGAGAATAGGACCCCGGGGTGAAGGCCAATTTGAGCGCATATCTTGGGACGAGGCTCTGGATACAGTAGCCACAAAGCTGGTGCAGATTAAAGAGACGTATGGCCCACAGGCTATCTGGGTTCATACCTATTCAGGGCATGCGGGACTATTTCACGGAGGTCTAATCGTGCGCCAGCTCCTGCGCAGCTTTGGGGGCTACACCTCTTGCTGGGGCGGCGCCTCAGCCGAGGGCTCTGTTTTCGCCTCTAGGGCTACCTACGGCACCCTGAGCACAGGACATACCAGAGACGATCTGGTGAACTCCCGACTGATCCTTCTCTGGGGAGTAAATCCAGCCACCTCTATTTACAGCACTAACACCAGCTTTTATCTGGTACAGGCCAAGGAGGTCGGTGCCAGAATCATTCTTATCGACCCGAGGTACACTGATACCGCAGCTACCTTGGCAGACCAGTGGATTCCCATCCGGCCAGGAACTGATGCCGCCATGATGGTGGCCATGGCCCAGGTGATGATTGCTGAAAAACTCCACGACCGAAGATTTCTGGATAAATATACCAGTGGCTTCGAAAAATTTCAGGACTACGTCATGGGAATAGAAGACGGCGTAGTTAAGACACCAGCCTGGGCCGAAGCAAAGACTGGCGTCCCTGCTGCTACCATCGTCTCCCTGGCACGAGAATATGCCACTACCAAGCCGGCAGCCCTCATCCCCGGATATGCCCCGGGGCGCACTGCCTTTGGGGAGCAGTACCATCGGGCAGCCTCAACCCTGGCAGCCATGACGGGCAATGTCGGCGTCCACGGCGGCGGCAGCGCTGGCTTTGAGCGAGGTCCTGTGGGACCTATGGTTCCCCCCTCCTTCTTTGAGACGAAGGATGGCGCCACTTATAAGGAGCAGTTGAAAGCCCTAGATGTGGCACGCCGCCATCATGCCCACCCCCATGTTTGCCGCATATGGGATGCCATCCTCGAAGGCACAGCCGGAGGCTATCCCAGCGATATAAAAATGGCCTATATAGCCTTTGCCAATCCCTTGAACCAGCTTCCAAACACCAACAAAGGTGTGAAGGCATTGCAGAAGCTGGAGTCTATCGTTGTCCAGGAGCAGTTCATGACAGCCACCGCCAGGTTTGCCGATATCCTGCTCCCGGTTTCCACTATCTGGGAGAGGAACGATTTCGCCCGTCCCTGGCTTTCGGGGCCCTATTTCCTCTACCTAAACAAGGTCATTGAACCCGTGCCCGAAGTTAAGTCTGACCTTGAAATATGCCGTGAGCTGGCAGCCAGGCTAGGCATCCATGAACCGTTCTTTGACATTGCGGAAGAGGAAGGGATACGCCTACTGGTGCAAGGTATGGGAGACGTGATGGAAGAGGTTGGCGACTTTGAAAAGTTCAAAAGGGAAGGGGTTCACAAAATAAGACTGCCCAGCCCACGGCTCTGCTTTAAGAAGCAAATCGAGGACCCAGAGAGCAACCCCTTCCCCACCCCTTCGGGGAAGATCGAGATCTACTGTCAACGCATCGCTGACCTGAATAATCCCGACATCCCTTCCATCCCCGAGTATATAGAGCCATGGGAAGGGCCGGGAGACCCCTTGAGGGAGAAGTACCCTCTACAACTAATCACCATCCACCATAAAACTAGGGCTCACTCCTGCTTCGACAATAACCCCTGGCTCAGTGAGCTTGAACCACAGAGCTTGTGGATCAACACTTGGGACGCCCAATCCCGAGGTATCAACAACGGGAATGAGGTCAGAGTGTTTAATGAGCGGGGTGAAACCATTATTCAGGCCAGGGTCACTGAACGCATTATGCCTGGCGTAGTGGCCTTGGGTGAGGGAGCATGGTACCGACCTGACAAGAAGGGCCGGGACCGGGCAGGTAGCCCCAATGTTCTCACCCGAGACCAGTATTCCCCTGGTGGTGCTTTCCCAGTCAATACCAGCCTTGT
>CAZNKW010000113.1:0-4562 GCA_964573655.1 uncultured Dehalococcoidia bacterium | reverse complement strand
TGATACGGCACACGGTCGAGGAGGGCCATGCACCCATTGGGCCCCAGGTTCTTCAGCCGGAGTTGATCGTAGGGGGTGCTAGAGTCGCAGCCGATAACGTTATCCCAGGTCATGTTGGGGGCATGCTTCTGCCAGATGCTCATCAGCTCTTCAGCATACCGCTTCTTTATCTCCAGCCACTCTCTCTCAGTGTGGGCGGAGGCAGGCGGACCAAGTTGCTCATGATTGACAATATGTTTCCCCGGGGGCGCATAGCTGGGGTCAACCAGGCTATGGCACCAGACCGTGGGGCAATAGTCCTCCAGGGGGGGCCATTTCCCCAGCCTTGTCCAATAGCACTCCCTGGCGACATGCCCAGGGTCATTATCCTCTGCCAACCCAAGATAGAAGCAATCATTTACATCCGGGTTAAAGGCGGCGGCTTCATACTTTGGAGCTTCATGGACGGCAAAGCTGTACCACATCAAGCAGCCGAAAACGCTTTCCAGAAGCTCCACACGCCGCGCCATCCGTTCAGGTATATGCTCTCTGCCTATCAAATCGAAGCAAAGTTGCTGCGGGTTCAAGGTGCTCACCACCAACTTTCTCGCCCCAATTTCAGTGCCATCAGTGAGGCGGATGCCTTTGGCAGTTCCATTTTCTATGATGACCTTGTCTACCTCAGAGTGGGTGAAGAACTGGCACCCATTGGCGACTAGAATCTGATGGGCAGCATGAGCTACCTGGTGAGTTCCTCCCGGGCAGAAACCTATATTCGGCATTGTGGCGCAAAAACCGAACGTCCAAGCGCCCGCCCCTGGTTGGTTGACATCCATTGCTGATCCAAGAACAAATCTCAGATTACAGTACTGCATCTCCTTGCTTTCCCATAGCTCCTGCACATTCCGGGTATGGGTGGACATGAGGATTAGCGGGTCCGGCTCTACCCCCGCTCCGATCTCCACTAGCTGTGGATACACAGCTATTTGCCTCTCAAGCACTCCGGGGTCGAGTTTGTCCTCCGCGGGCCGAAAAATGTGATCCATTTGCACATTCTGCATCTCCTTGCCTAACCATACCTTCCTCATTTTGAGCCACTTCTCAGCATCCCTTTCCGAAAACCGGGCAATCTCCTTGGCAGTACGCTCTTGGCTCATATCATATTTGTCACTGTAAATGGCAAGGCAGGTCTGATTGTTTCTGAAGATGGCACCATCGGTACAGAGATGTTGATCGATCCTAGCCCCATATTCCCAGAATTCAGGGAAATCACGCCAGAGTGGCAAATAGTAGAAGGGCAACTGCAGTGTGGCATGGCTATTGGTACGAAAACCCGGGGCTGCCGTCTCCTCAGTAGCCAGGCAACCGCCAATCTCGTGCCTCCGCTCAAATACGCCGACGCTCATCTCAGCATACTTAGTCAGGTACATGGCGACGAATAGGGCCTTGTTCCCTCCCCCAACAATCACCGCATCGAATGTTTTATCAGGCATGACAACCTCCTGTGAAGAGATTTCTTTTCTGGAAGACTAGCACTAGAACCGGATTATGGTGCGTACTACCTCTCCCCTTACCAGTGCCTCGTAGGCTTCATTGATTTCTTCCAAGTTGCAGCTCTTGGTGATCAGCTTGTCAATGGGGAGTCTACCATCCATGAATAAATCAACATATCTTGGTATGTCAACAAACGCTCTTATGTCGCCCTGGGTAGTTCCGGTAATAGTCTTTCCTAGGAGAAGTTCATAGGGAGCGATATTGAGATTGACACCGATGGGTGGCAATCCGACTACGACGCACTTGCCTCCCATACGAAGGGAGCCATAGGCCTGCATAATAGCATCCGCGTTACCTACGCATGGAACAGCATAGTGTACCCCCGTGCCAGTTAGCTCAAGGGCCTTCTGCTGGGGGTTCTCCCGGGATGCATTGATAATGTAATGAGCGCCAAGTTCCTTAGCCATTTCCAGTTTCGTATCCAACGTATCTACAGCTATGATCATCCCTGCTCCAGCCAGCTTGGCTGCCATAACTGCACTCAATCCCACGCCACCACAGCCATAGATAACTACGCTTTCGCCAGCCTTGACCCCTGCTGTATTGAGAACAGCACCTATGCCAGCGCTGGTGCCACAGCCTAAGAGGCACACCACATCAAGGGGGGCATCCTCCCGGATTTTCACTACTGAACGCTCATGCACTACCGCATATTCAGCAAAGCAGGCCAGGCCAAAGAGGTGGTGCAGGTCTTGATCGCCTTTGTGTAAGCGTATTCCTCCTCCGGGAAGGGTGCCCATGATCTGAATAGGCAGGTTCTCTACGCAAAGGGTGGGCCGACCCTCAGCACAGTAAGAGCATTTCCCGCATGAGAATGCCACCATAAGCACCACGTGGTCACCGGGCTGGAGTGTGCTTACACCAGGCCCCACCTTTTCTACAATTCCAGCTCCCTCATGCCCCATTACAACAGGCATGGCAACGGGGATGTCGCCCTTGAGAAAGTGGAGGTCGCTGTGACAGGTCCCAGCAGCCACCAGTTTTACGAGGACTTCATGGTCTTGTGGCTCATCAAGAGTAACCTCCTCTACTCGCATCGGAGTATTGATCTGGTATGATACAGCAGCCTTCATGGTTTATGCCCTCCCTTCCATCATTAAGAAGTATCCTATTTCATTCTCAACTTTGTCAACTATGAACCTCGCAAGAGCAAGGTCACAAGAGGTTATGATGATGGAACAATAGAAATCATAACAGGGAGTCTGCCACACGGCACTGGACATAAAGAGGGATTAATTCCTAGACGGATAGCGGGTTCCCACGCCAACCAATCAGGCGACCAGGTGGCGGCGCACTGCGATGGCGGCTGCCTCAGTGCGGCTGGTGACACGCAGCTTGCGGAGGATACTGCTGACGTGGAATCTCACAGTGGAAGGGCTTACCACCAGCTGCTCCGCTATTTGGGGGTTGCTCTGCCCCTCTGCGATCAGACTGAGTACCCTGTGTTCACTCTCCGTCAGGTGGTACTCCTTGGCCATCGCTGACGCCGCTGCAGCTTCGGCCCATGCTCCTTCGTCCCGGAAGCGCCTGCTGATTTCGCGAATGTGAACAATGATGCCCTTGACAGCAGGGTGGTGGAGAAGGTTGTTGGCTACTCCATCGACCACACGCCACGTACCGTCTTTATGCCTCATACGCAACTGCAGACGACTACTACTGGTGTCACCTGGAGTTTGGATCATTTTGGTGAGCCCATGGGCTGCCTTGTACATATCGTCTGGGTGAATAGGTTCAAGCACATCCTTGCCAACGAATTCTCCCGATTCATAGCCGAGGATTCGGGCGGCGGACGGGTTCTCGTATACGACTTCTAACTCACTGCTTAGAATCACAATGCCGTCTGGAGAATTCTCAACAAGTGCTCGAAAGGTGTCTTCCTGTCTCCCAGGCGGCTCCTTAAGCCATGTGCCCTGGATTTTTGATGCTTGTAGCTCAGCAATTCGACGCCGCAATGTTGCTAATTCGTGCGCAGGTGTCTTCTTCACATGCTGGAGGGAACGCAACATCTCTATCATTTGGGTATCTACTCGTTTTAGTAAGTCAGTTGGCATCTTCTTAGCCAGGCCAAATAGCTCATCCGTGTCCGCATTGTTGGCACCAAGTACCTTGGCCAAAGCCAGGATGATCTTTTGCCTCGGTGGGGGCATGACGCCGGTTTCAAGCTTACTCACGTATGCGAAGCTAATTCCTGTCTTTTGTGCCAGTTCTCTTTGGGTCATGCCTTTGGCTTTCCTCAGTTCCCTCAGTCGTTGCCCAAAGGTCATCACAGTGCTCCCTAATACTGTACATTAATTTTAACGTTTTGTTGAGCTGATAGTCAACTGCCACGTGGCTTGACCGAAGCAAGCATTGTGTTATAATTTTGTTGGAATGGTTCAAAGGGGGGTATACGTCCCAACTAAAGAAAGGGAGGTAGAGGGCAATGGCACAGATACTGAAGGTAAGAACAGAGATACCGAAGCCAGGTAGTATTTCCTTCGAGGACAGGGTAACTAAGAGTGTGCCCCATGAATGGGGTTACGGCTCGACACCCCGCACTGCCAGGCTTAGGGAAGCCTTATACTGGAAAGCGGCGGTAACCAAGGAGTGGGTCAACGTGGCTGCCGGGATAGGTAAGACTGCCTTCCGCGAAGGGCAGGGTATCAAGGTTGACCTGGACAGGGCGAGGCTGGTGACCAGGGCCTATAGGGAGACAGAGGGGCAGCCGTGGGCCATCCGCAGGGCGAAGGCGGTGGAGAAGCTGTGTGAGGAGATGCCTATCTTTATCAAGCCCGGTGAGCTTATTGTGGGTGATGCCAACGGGGCGCCGGACGAGATAAGATGGTACCCCGAGGCCAGCGCGTGGTGGATGCCTGATGGGGTTACCACTGGCGGTTACTCCCAGATGGTAACCGAGGAGGAGAGGAAGGAGATTATCGAAGACATCTGCGAGTACTGGAAGGGAAGGTGCGTGCGGGATCGGATATGGGAGGAGATGCCCAGTTTCTTGAGGCCAATAGTAGGAAAGGACCCTACTGCCGTCAGCGTCT
>CAZNKW010000112.1:2688-4568 GCA_964573655.1 uncultured Dehalococcoidia bacterium | reverse complement strand
GGTCCAACGGAAACAAGGCTAATGGGGCAGGCGATAAGCTCCTCCAGCCTCTTTATATAGGACTGAGCTAGCGGTGGTAGGGCCTCAAAATGGCGCAGGTGAGTTGTAGGGGATTGCCAACCAGGTATCTCTTCATAAATCGGTTGGCACCTTTGGAGGACTGCCGAGCTGCTGGGAAACTGGTCGATAATATCACCGTTTACCTTATAGCCAGTGCACACCTTAATAGAAGCAAAGGTATCCAGGACATCAAGGCGAGTGAGAGCAACTCCATTGAAGCTATTAATATAGGCGCTAAAACGAGCAGCTACGGCATCAAACCAGCCACAGCGACGCGGTCGCCCTGTCGTCGCCCCGTATTCGTGAGCTATTTGCCGAATTGACTCCCCGGTTTCATCTCCAAGCTCCGTGGGCATAGGCCCACCACCTACCCTGGTGGTGTAGGCTTTACAAACGCCCAGAATGTAATCAATCCTTTTTGGGCTCAGACCTAGCCCAACAAAGGCTCCCGCAGCTACCGGTGAGGAAGAGGTAACGTAGGGATAGGTGCCAAAGTCAATGTCAAGAAGAGTGCCCTGTGCCCCCTCTAGCAGGATTATCTCCTCTCTTTCTAGAGCCTCTTTAATTATCGGCTCAGTTTCGCAGATAAAAGGGGCCAGGCAGTCTCCATATTGGCAATATTGATCATAAACCTCCTCCAAAGAGAGCGGAGGGGCACCATATACCTTGGTCAGCAAGATATTCTTTTGCTCCAGCACAAAACGAAGTCTCTGAAGCAACCCCTCTTTGTCAAGAAGCTCTCCAGCTCGAATTCCCAAGCGAGCAACCTTATCCATATAAGCTGGTCCGACACCACTGCGGGTAGTCCCTAAAGCTTTACTGCCTCTTGCCTCCTCCTCCAGTTTATCCAGAAGGGTATGATAAGGCATAATCAAGTGGGCGCGGGTGCTAATAGATAACCTTGAGGTATCTACCCCTTTCTTCTGAAGATGCTCCAGTTCCTCCAGAAGCACGGCAGGGGAGACTACTACACCATTGCCAATAAGACAGCGGGTATGAGGGTAAAAAATGCCTGAGGGGACTAAATGCAACCTGAACTCCCCATAAGGGTTAGATACAGTGTGTCCGGCGTTGGGACCACCGGAAAAGCGGACCACCAAATCTGCTTTCTCAGCCAGCAGGTCGACAACCTTCCCCTTCCCCTCATCTCCCCACTGGGCTCCAACGACAGCAATTAGCGGCATATAACCTCACAAACTAGGGCGATCTCAAAGCCGGTGCAGATTAGTATCGGCTCATATAGCCTTTTCCCCAATAATAAAGCAGAGTCACATTACCAGCAATCCCACCAACAATAGCGATGGCTATAACCCAGCCAGGTATCACGCCAACCGCTGCTAGGATGATTAAGGTGATCGCCAGAGCGATAACCCCGATGAAGCTCCATTGGAAGGCCTCATCGCTCACAGCCTCTATCCCTCCCTTGACTGTTGCTGCATATAGACAAGACGTTGTATCACTGTTACCGAGGCAAGCGTAGCTAATACATACAAGGCAACAAGGACTGCCATATCTATCCAATGACCTAAAATGAGCCCTAGGGCTAAAACAATAATCCTCTCAGCTCGGGTGAATATCCCCACCTCGCATCTTATGCCCAATCCCTCAGCCCTTGCCCTGATATAGCTGACTAAAACTGAGCTGACAAAGGTGATATAGATGAGCAAGGGCTCCCGAAAAGCGTGCTGACCTAAGTAAAGGATGAGAAGCCCAAGAAGCACTGCCGCCTCTCCAAGACGGTCAAAAGTAGAATCAAGGATAGCCCCAAATCTCGTGCTTTGCCCTTTGGCTCGAGCCAGCGGACCGTCAAAGAGGTCAAA
>CAZNKW010000112.1:0-2588 GCA_964573655.1 uncultured Dehalococcoidia bacterium | reverse complement strand
ATAGGCTTGCCAGCAGCCATTGCCTCAAGCAAAACGATACCAAAGCTTTCCTGTCCCACAGCCGGGGCGCAGAAGATATCAGCAGTGCAGTAATATCGCGGTAGGCTAGCATAGGATGCATAGCCAACAAAAACTACATCTTTCAGCTTCACTGCGTTGACCCAATCTTTATACCGGGACCCATTACCGGGGCCAACTACAATGAGCCTCGATTGAGGAAAGCCTGCCTTCACTATTCTAAAAGCCTTGAGAAGGTATCTTATCCCTTTCCGTTCCTCAAGACGACTGACAAACAGAATATTCAATTTGCCATCGCAGAAATCCTTAATTGGAGGTACCTCTGCTGAGAAGTGCTCCACATCGATGCCGTGGGGAATTACACGGTAATCACCGGGAAAATATCTGGAAATAAACCTCTTTGCTGGTTCAGAGACAGCGATCTTGCCATGGAGCCTATTGTAAAACCCCCTTACGATTGGTCTCCAAAGCCAATATCCTATAGAGCGTTTGTAGTAAGCGTGAAAGGTGGCTACATTAATCGAATGAGACAGAGGAAGCACTATCCAAGGTAAGGAGGGGAATAAAGGTTCATGGAAATGAAGGATATCGAACCTTTCTTCGTCAAGGATTGACTTCACTTTAGGCATTAGCCACCAGGATAGTGTAAGTCGAGCCACAGACCCATTAGAGGGATAAGGGATTGTTTTCCCTAAAGGGATAATATCTTGTGAAATAGGAAGGGCCTTTTTGTTAGAGCAAGGAGCCAGGATTTTTACCTGATGCCCCATCTTAGCCAGGTGAAGGGCAAGGTTGGAGATATGGGTGTTAACCCCACCCGGGTAAGCATAATCATAAGGGGAAACCAAGGCGATGTTCATCGCTTAGAAAGGAAAGCATCCTTTGCTGCCTATTTTTTTGACGGCAAGGTCTCGTTGTTTGTCCCGCCAACAAATTCCTCCGCCATCCTACGGGCTTGTTCATCAGTGTACTGAACAGGGGGTGATTTCATAAAGCAAGCAGAGGGAGCAACCAATGTGCCGCTCAGCCCTCTTTCTAGAGCTAGCTTACAACACCTTATAGCATCAATAACCACCCCGGCTGAATTGGGGCTATCCCACACCTCAAGTTTGAGCTCAAGATTCAAAGGGACATCGCCAAAAGTTCGCCCCTCCATACGAATATAGCAAAACTTGCGGTCAGTTAGCCAAGGAACGTAGTCGCTTGGTCCCACATGGATGTTGTCTGAGTCAAGCTCATAATCTAGCTGAGAGGTAACGGCATTGGTCTTGGAGATTTTCTTCGACTCCAGGCGCTCTCTCTCCAGCATGTTATAGAAGTCTGTATTGCCTCCAAAGTTCAACTGATAGGTTCGCTCCAGTTTAACACCCTGCTCGCGGAAGAGCCGGGTGAGCACCCGATGGGTAATCGTGGCACCAACCTGAGACTTGATGTCATCCCCAATTATAGGCAGTCCCCTTTCAGCAAAGCGATTTTGCCAGTAGTTTTCTCGAGCGATAAATACCGGGATACAGTTAATGAAGCCACAACCGGCAGCCAGAACCTGCTCCACATACCACTTGGTGGCTTCTTCACTGCCCACAGGTAGGTAGCTGACCACCACATCAGTTTCGGTGCTTCTAAGAATATCGACGATATTGGCTGTGGGACCAGGGGCCTTAGTGATAACCTGCGACAGGTATTTCCCCAGCCCGTCATGGGTCATCCCCCGCTCCACCTTCACCCCGGTTGGGGGCACCTCACAAAACTTGAAAGTATTGTTAGGAGGGGTGAATATCGCCTCTGCTAGGTCCTTTCCCACCTTCTTCTTATCAATGTCAAAAGCAGCCACAAACTGGATATCACCGACGTGATATCCCCCAAGGTTAGGGCACTTCAAACCAGGGACGAACTTATTTGGCTCTACATCACGATAATAATAAACGCCTTGAACCAAAGAGGAGGCACAATTACCTACACCTATTATGGCTACCTTTATCTTTCCCAAGCTTTGTATAACTCTTTTCTTTTTCAATTTTGTTCCTTAGCAGATGCTCTGACCAGCAAAACTGGTCTATCCGCAAGCGAGCCTGCTTCTACTTCAGAACGGTCAGTTATCCCCCTTTTCGCTAGTCTTTCCTTGACAGAGCTGAGAGCGTCCTTAGAGCGGCTGAGGCTTGTACTATCGTCTCCACCCTGGGTTACTTACCTTAGAAGAGGCAAAATTAAAGCACAACATACAAAAATGGTGCATTCCTTAAACAATAGTTTACTCTTCCGATACCCATAGTGGCGTCGGATTTACTCGCACCATTCTTTACGTTCACCGTATCAAGGGCCAATAGCTACAAAAAGATAAAAGAAAATAAACTCGCTTGCTCTTCTAAGCAAACTACTATTATCTAGCTCTATATAATCCCGCTATTGTTTTATGCCTTGCCGATCCTGAAAACTGTGGTACCGCACCTGGGACATACACCCTTTGTAGCCGGGCGCTTGTTCTTCAGGGTGACTCTCATTGGGTTCCTAATATCAACCTTCGCCCTGCACTTAAAGCAATACGCTAGTGGCATTACAATCACCTCCTTTCA
>CAZNKW010000111.1:1262-4575 GCA_964573655.1 uncultured Dehalococcoidia bacterium | reverse complement strand
CCGGGCATAATCCTCTCTGTTACCTTAGCAGGAATAACCATCTCCCCTCTATCATTAAAGACCCTGACCATTTCGCCATCGCTGATATTCCTTGCCCGAGCATCCTCGGAGCTAATCAAGACCGCTTGACTTTGCAGTTCCCTTAGCCAGGGGATATTGTCGAACTGGCTTAGAGCACGCCTCTTGAAATGGGTGGTAATTAGCTGGAGGGGATACCTCTTTGCCAAAGGGTCGTTTCTGCTTTCCCAGGTCTCTATGTACTTGGGGGTAGGCGAAAGTCCTGGGATATTCATCTCTGCCCATTGCTGAGAGTAGATCTCGATCTTCCCCGATGGGGTGGGGAAGGGATTGTTTGCCGGGTCTTCCCTCTGCCTTTTGAAGGCTACATACGGTTCTGGCAGCTTGAACCTAATGGTTCCCTTCTCCTTCAATAGGGCATAGTCAGGAGCGCCATTGCGTTTTGCCCTGTCGGCCAGCATCTCTTCTTCCCCTTTGTCCAGATAGCCCGTGATGCCCATTCGCTCTGCCAATTCCACGGCAATCTGCCAGGGCGACTTTGATTCCCCTAGAGGCTCAATAACCTTATTCATGCTGCCTATGAAGGGCGAGCCCACCCCGATAGTAATATCATTCCTTTCCATAAAGGTATTTACTGGCAGTAAGATATCGGCGAACTTCGCTGTCGGCGTCATAAACTGCTCTTGAACTACAATAAATTCCAGTGATTGTAATGCCTTAACTATCTTGTTGACATTGGGGAACTGATTCAAGTAATTGCAAAGGGCTACGTAAAGCAGTTTGTAGTCAGCCGGATAGCCGCCAGCCTTGCCCTTGAGGATGGCATCTGCTAGCTTGGAAAAGTGTACCCTGGGCTCCCGATAAAATAATGGCACCCCTTTTCTCGGGGGGAAGCCCTGCTCGACCGGGTTGGGTGCCCTTTCTACTACGCTCCTCATGGGATTTACCGGATAAGGGTATCCCCCCATCACCGATTCCCAAGCTCTTGCTCCTGCGTCTCCTCCGTGGATGCCAACATTGCCAGTCATGGCTGCTAAGGCGATGGCTGCTCGGTGATATTGCTCTCCATAGGCGGTGCGCCCAGGGGCGATACCAGTCATCAATGCTGCTGGCTTGAGAGTAGCATATTCCTGAGCCAGTTTTTCGATGGTGGTGGAGGGCACCCCGGTGATTGCCTCTGCCCATGACGGTGTCTTAGGCACCCCGTCCTCTAAGCCCAAAACATAGTCTTTGAAGTGGTCAAATCCGGTGGCATAAGTGGTGAGGAAGTCCTCATCATAAAGCTTTTCCTTGATCATGACATAAGCCATGGCTACTAACATGGCGGTGTCCGTACCGGGTCGGATTGGTACCCATAGGTCGGCGAAAGTAGCTGTGCTGTCGGTATGCCGCGGATCGACAGACACGATCCTAGCCCCTGCCTCTCTGGCTTGGGCTAGATACCAGCAGGTATTGGTGCCGGTGATAGTACTTGCCGGGTCCCAGCCCCACATGATAATCAATTTAGAGTTAACCAGGTCATCCCGGGTATTGCTGGCAAACCAGGTGCCGTAGGAAACCAGTGAAGCATAAACACCTGCCTGAAAGGAGGTCACCCCCCAGGCTGACGTATAGCCACCGGCCATACTAAGCAGTCTATCTGTGGGTCCGAAGTTGTTCAAAGAGGAAACATCGCCAGTCATTAACGCCAGTAGAATAGAGGCTGGTCCATAGGTGTCTCTAACTCTTTTCAGTTCCCCAGCTACCTTATCCAATGCCTCGTCCCAGGAGACCCGTTCGAACTTGCCTTCTCCCCTATGGCCTACCCTTCTCATGGGGTATAGGAGGCGGTCAGGGGCATACACCCTTTGCCGGTAAGCCCGTCCTCTCAAGCAAGCCCTGAGCTGGGGTTCTTCCCCATCGTCGGTCTCTATTCTGGTGATTGTCCCGTCCTTGACGTGAACCTTCAGAAGACAGGCCCCGCCGCAGTGGCTGGCGCAAACAGTCGGCACCACCTTCTCTGACCCAACCGACTTGTCGTTTTTTCCGCTCATCTTTTTCATGCCTTTTCGACCTGAACCAGGGCTGTATTGGAAGGCAATGCTCCACCGGGTGATGGCTCATCCCTGCTCAATACATTGGCACATCCTCCCCTGTCCACGCCCTTATCATCGGGACTATACCAAGCACCCTGAGGTAAGTCGACTACGCCGGGCATGATCCTTTCGGTAACCTTGGCACGAATAATCATCTTTCCTCTATCGTTAAATACCCTGACCATGTCCCCGTCCTTGACGCCCCTGGCTTGGGCATCGATGGTGTTGATTTTTATCGCCTGAGGCTCTAGCTCCCTCAGCCAAGGGATATTGTCAAACTGGGTATGGGCGCGGCGCTTAAAGTGGGTAGTAATAAGCTGTAGAGGATATTTTGAGGCTAGAGGGTCGTTTAGACTTTCCCAGGCTTCAATGTACTTGGGAATAGCAGGTAGCTTTGGATTTCCCATATCTGCTAGCTGCTGAGAGTAGATCTCGATCTTCCCTGAGGGGGTGGGGAAGGGGTTATTTGCTGGGTCATTGATTTCCTTACTAAAGGGTACATGGGGTTGTGGGAGCCGGATCTTAATGATAGCTTGCTTCTTAAAGTCATCGTAGTCAGGGACATCGCTCTCCTGCACAATTTGCCTTACCCATTCCTCCTCTGACTTATCGTTATAATCAGTCAAACCCAGTCGGGCAGCCAACTCGTTGGCTACTTCGAGGGGAGCCTTTGTTTCATATAATGGCTCGATGATTTTGTTTCTGTAGCCATAGAAGAGGGGCAATGATGCCCCCATGGTGACGTCGTTTCTCTCCAAAAAGGTAGTCATGGGGAGCACGATATCAGCAAACCTGGCAGTAGGGGTCATGAACTGCTCTTCAACGACAATAAACTCCAGCTTATTCAAGGCCTGGATGATTCGGTTAGTATTCGGCCACTGATTGAGGATATTACTGTTATTGAGGTAGAGTAGCTTATAGTCGGCTGGATAGCCGCCAGATTTCCCTTTGAGGATGGCATCGGTTAGCTTGAAGACGTTTATTATGCCATGCCCATAGATATAGCCACCACGGTTGGGAAGCTTGTCCTTTGGTGGTGGAGTTTCAGCATCTACAAGGTTGCGGGGGATTTTGGGGCCTGAACCCATTCTGCCTACTCCCAAGGGACCCCAGACTTTGCCCGCAGGTGAGCCTCCAGGGATACCGACATTGCCAGTTATGGCTGCTAGAGCGATGGCTGCTCGATGATACTGCTCGCCGTAAGCGGTGCGACCGGGGGC
>CAZNKW010000111.1:0-1162 GCA_964573655.1 uncultured Dehalococcoidia bacterium | reverse complement strand
TCAGTGCCTGGTCTGATGGGTATCCACTGGTGGGCGAAGGTAGCTGTGGAGTCGGTATACCTGGGGTCGATGGAGATAATCTTTATCCCAGCTTCTCTAGCCTGAACCAGGTACCAGCTAGTATTGGTATCCGCTATGGTGTTGACGGGATCCCATCCCCAGAGGATTATCAAGCGCGAATTCAGCAGGTCATCACGAGTGCTTGCTGTCCAGGCGGTGCCGTAAGTAGCTAGCTCGGCAAATATGCCGCCCTCGTAGGAATGCAGGCCCCAGGGGCGGGTATAGCCGCCCATCAAGCAGAACAACCTGCTCATTCTCCTCCAGGTGTCGTGCAGTACTCCCTGGTCACCACCAGACACCCAGTATAGGATGGCAGCCGGGCCATAGGTTTCTACGACCCGTTTTATTTCACTGGCTATGGTGTCCAATGCCTCGTCCCAGGAGATGCGCTGGAATTTACCTTCTCCTCGGGCACCGCTCCTCTTCATGGGGTATTTAAGCCGGTCAGGGGCATATACTCTCTGGCGGTAGGCGCGTCCTTTGAGGCAGGCCCTAAGCTGAGGTTCTTCGCCATCGTCCGTCTCTATTCTGGTAATTACGCCGTCCTTGACGTGAACCTTAAGAACACACGAGCCACCGCAGTGACTGGAGCAAGCGGTGGGCACTACCTTTTCTGCCCCGGCCGACCTGCTGTTTCTCTCACTACTCATCTTTTTTCCTTCCCGCGCCTCTTTACCTCAATTAGCTCGAAAATAACGCCACCAATCCTGTCGGTGTTCAGGTAGGCGAAGGCTATCCCAAACTGGGGTAAACGCTGCTGCCATATAGGTTTGATGCCCTCCTTAGCCAACTCAGCCAGCAGGGCGTCCAGGTCATCGACCTGGAAGGCCAGATGATGAAGGCCCTCTCCCTTGCTGTCAAGGAACTCAGTGTAAATGCTCTTCCCCTCCACTGGTTGAATGAGTTCGATCTGGAGCGGCCCTGAGTCAGCGAAAGCCACCTTGATTTTGGCACTAGTGGGCTTGCCTCGCAGCAGCACACCCTCCATATCGACATCAAGTACGCTGAAAGGACCCATGCCAAAGGTTGAGGTGTAGTACTCTATCGCCCGGTCAATATCCTTCACCACAATGCATACCTGTTGTACTGGGGGTAGTTTGAC